>JAGCWE010000047.1 GCA_017962005.1 Paludibacteraceae bacterium
TATACCGCATTTCGAGTGCGGCTCTTTCGACCACTCAGACAACTCTCCTTTGGAATAAGTCCTATTTTACTGAAAGTTGTCTTGCTCGCGCCTTGTAAAGAACGGTTTTAAGCGGAGAGTGAGGGATTCGGACGCCGCCTTGGGTTCGCCAATTCCCCCGAAACCCAACAAGCTGCCGCTGGCACCTTGTTCAAAGAAAAAAATAGCGATTTGCTTGCTTGAGTAAACTCAGACAGACAAATCGTCCTTTTTCTTTGCGGAAAGTGAGGGATTCGAACCACCGGTACGACGTAATGCGTACACCACATTTCGAGTGTGGCTCTTTCGACCACTCAGACAACTTTCCGGTTGCTTTCGTTCTACAAGAGTTATCCTCTTGCCAAAAGCGGCGCAAAAGTACGCTGTTTTTCGTAAACGGCAAAAAAATCATCATTTTTTTTTGTCAGTTGAAAAAGTCAAAGTACTTTTGCGGTCGCAAACGGTGCTTGAACCGCCTATCCGACGGGGAGAGTGAATAGGGAAACAGGTGCGAATCCTGTGCAGACCGGCTGCTGTGAGTTCCTTAACAAAGTGATTTCCACATCAATCAGTCATTGGCGGATACCCCGCCGAGAAGACGCGAAATCACGGAACAAGCCAGAAGACCTGCCATTTGCAGATGATTTGATCGTCCTCCGGATACAGGCAGGTCAATGGCAAACGCTTTTGTTACGTCACATGATTTAAGGTACACGTGAGAAATGTGTACGTCCGTATGCAGGTATTTGCGTGCGGGCTTGCTTCGTGTGCGTACCACATCGGGCAGATAATCAACACAACTATGAAAAAAAGATACTTTGAGACCTTGACAGAAGTTTGCGAAATGCAAATGACAACACATCTGTTGCAGGCAGTCAGCGCGGGAACGGAACCCGCACCCGGAGTAAGAAGTTACCGCGTCAGTTACGGCGAAGCCAAAGCACTGTAACAAAAAAAGCAGAGGCATGAACAGAACTATCCGCAATATATTCACAGCCGTCTTCCTGCTCACGTCAGGTCTGATAATGACAGGCTGCAAGAACGACAACAACGCCCCCGAGCAACCCGCGAAGGCGCAAACCTACCGTATGCGCATCACCGCCTCGAAAGGGACGGACACTCCGACGAACGGACCGCGCCGCGTGCTCAGTCTGGACGGCACGACACTGAACGCCGTATGGGCGGCAGGCGAACAGGTAAGCGTATATAACGTCACCAAAGGCGCAGCCCTCGGCGGCCGGCTTGAGGCGCAGAGCGGGGGCGCAAGCACCCAACTGGAAGGCGAGCTGACCGGCACCGTCGAGGCGGGCGACATACTGACGCTACGCTTCCTCAGTCCCGCCTATGCAGACCAGCAGGGCACACTGGCGTACATATCCGCCAACTGCGACTATGCCGAGGCGGAGAACGTGGAAGTGGCATCGGTTTCGAGCGGACAGATACAGGCAGCCAACGACGCCGTGTTCGCGAACAGGCAGGCGATACTGCGGCTCACACTGAAAGACGCCACGGACGGCACGACGCCTGTTTCTCCCACGGCTCTTGAGTTCTTCGACGGCACAAGCGACATCGCCACGCTGACTGCGATTCCCGCATCGACCTATACCACCAACGGCGAAGGCGTGCTGTATGTGGCTGTTCCGGGCTTCAGCGGCAAGACCATCACGCTGACCGCCATTGCGGGAGCGGACACCTATATTTATAACAAGCCGGGTGTTACGATTGAGAACGGCAGTTACTACACGCTGTCGGCGGAAATGACCAAGCAGGTTTCGACAGCACCCGTAGGAGCCATCGGCGGCGTGTTCTCAATAAGCAGCACACAACAGGTGTATTTCTCGCAGGGCAACCTGCAGTACAGGGCCAGCGACAAGACATGGCGGTTCGCCGAGCACCAATGGGACATCGTCGGCATGGGCTACGGTCAGACCAACACCACCGGCAATATCTACTGCTATCTGGGCGGCACCGTGCCGGACGGCGACAACCGCCAGATTTCGTCCACGTACACCGGCTGGATAGACCTGTTCGGCTGGGGTACGGGCAACCAACCCACCAAAACAAGTGAAAACAATTCCGACTATTCCCTCTATCGTGAATGGGGCAAAAAGCCAATCACCAACGGCGGCAACACCGCCGACATGTGGCGCACGCCTACCAATGAGGAGTGGGGCTACCTGTTCCAGTCCCGGACAGGCGCGGCGGAGAAGTACGGCGCGGCGAAGGTGTGCGGCATGACGGGCTTGGTTGTGCTGCCTGACGTGTGGACACTGCCTGCAGGCTGCGGTTTCACTGCCGGCATGACGGCTGCGAGCGACTGGTATGACTGGAGCCAGGTGCCGGAGACTAATGTCTATACGGAGATCCGATGGCGGAAGATGGAAACGGCAGGCGCGGTCTTCCTCCCCTGCGCAGGTTTCCGCTATGATACCAATGTTCATGACGCAGGCGGACAGGGACACTACTGGGCTGCCACAAAATACGACAGCGATGAGGCATACTATGTGAATTTTGCCTCCCGTTGCCTGTATCCCGTGACCTGGAACAACAAGTATTCCGGCTTCGCGGTCAGGCTGATTATGGAACAATAAATCCGCGTAACGGATATATTTTAATACTTTTAACAAACAAACTAATTTATTCATTTATGAAAAGAAGATTTCTTTTGGCGGGTGTGACGGCACTGCTGTGCCTGTTCACCCCGAAGGCGATGGCGCAGAGTTATGTGCTGCGCACGCTGACGTTTGAGGACGGGGCGGCAAATGTCCAGTCGGGTGATTTTTCCGGCGAGAGCGGTGACGGTGCCGCATCGGAATGGTCGGATCTGATTGACGATCCGCAGTACAATGGCAGCAAGTTGCTGTACCAGGGCGGTTCATCCTATTGGTGGCACGACGGCGAAAACACCGAGTTAACAACATCCTTCTCACAGCCATATTGGAGTGGCGGCGAAGCCATCAGCAACTATGCCTGCAATGACTTGAGCACCTACGGCGACTATGACATGCAGCTGACCGTCTATAAAGCGGACGAGGATGTTTTGGTACAGACCGGCGGCGGACACAACGGCTCGGACAATTTTGCTGTTCATTTCGGCTACAATGGCGCTTATTATGACGGCCGTCAGACTTTGGCGTTTGCAGACGGTGTCGCCCGCATAATTGACCACATGTATGTGAACAACACGACATACGTGCTCAATGCGTATCTGAACGGCAGTTTTGTGAATCCTGCCGCCACGGACGAGGACTGGTTCAAAATCGTGGCTACCGGTTATGACGAGAATGACGATGAGACCGGAAGCATTGAGTTCTACCTCTTGCGCGGAAACGACATTACCAGCGATGACATAATAACCGATTGGACAATATGGGATATGCACGAACTCGGTGCGGTCAGCAGGGTTGTCTTTGATATGGAAGGCAGTCAAAGTGCATACGGAGACATGGCCACTCCCGCTTATTTCGCCTACGATGACGTGGCTGTACGCTTCCCTGTTGCCACCCCACCCGCTCCGACATCCTACGAGCGTGACGTGACTGTCGGCAGGTATGGTACCATCTGTCTGCCTTACGCAGTCGGAGCGAACAACCGCAGCGGCGCGACGTTCTACAACGTAGTGGCTCAGACTTCCGAAGGCATCATCCTTGAGGAAGAGACGGGCGACCTGACAGCCGGCAAGGCATACATCTTCTATGCCACCGCCACAAGCCTCGAATGCACATATTCGGGCGAGGCTGTTGCCACTCCTATCAGTGCAGCGTCGAACAATGGTCTGCAAGGCACCTTTGAGGACAACACCGTCGTGCCGACCGGCTTGTGTTTCCTGTACGAGAACAAGTTGTGGCAGGCAGACGGCACGACGCATAAAGTGAACGCCAACCGCGCTTACCTTAATATGACCTACGTGCCCAACTACGTACCCGCTCCCGTACCCGGCAGAAAACGTGTGGTTATCGGACGCGCCGCAGAGGAAGCCACCGGCATTGACGCTATCGAAGAAAACGGACAGAACGGACGGAAGAAGATGATCAACGGCGTGCTATACATCAACCGCAACGGCAGATTGTACAACGCACAAGGTCAGGAAGTGAAATAACCCAAAAACATGATTGCAACTATGAAAACATACAATGCGCCCGCAACTGCGGTATATACAATGTGTATGGTAACGACACTCTGCGCGAGTGACCCGACATCGACCATCCCTGTCGATATCGAATACTCCGCTACGGCTCCCGACCTCAACCTGTTCGGCGACTAAGAGACATCCGTTCTGAAACGAACCCACCCCCTTAGATACGGGTTTCGCGTCCGGTGAGTCTTGCTGCCATGGGACTCACCGGACAGGCAAAGCGGGAACGTCAGAAAGGGCGTTCCCGCTTGAATTCAGAGACGAATGCTTGCATACCGGAAAAAAGATGTAATTTTGCGAGCATAAAAAGAAAGGTCAATAACAATGAAAAAAACAATAACAAGCATATTGAGCGCCGTATGCATGGTAACGGCATTGCAGGCGCAAGAGAGCGTGAACCCATACATATCGCGGGTGTTCGAGTACCGTCCCGCCCCCGGGCAGTTCATCAACACGCTTCCCGCCAGCGAGGCTGGTGACACCGAGGAAACAATGGCGCAGAAGGCAGAAGAATGCCTTGCAGATGACAAGCAGGTGATGATATCATTAGGCGGCTACGGCGGATACGTGGTGTTCGGCTTTGACCACGAAGTACTGAACGTGGCGGGCGAATACGACATGAAGATACTGGGCAACGGCTTTTACTCCGCCACTCAGAAAGAGGACGAACCTCTGGGCGGCAGCAGCGAGCCTGGTATCGTGATGGTCAGCCGCGACGACAACGGCAACGGCCTGCCCGACGACGAATGGTACGAACTGGCAGGCTCGGAGGAGACGAACGAGAAGACACTGTTCAACTACTCCATCACCTACTACCGCCCCAACGATGACACACCCGCGGAGACCTATATCCGCTGGGAGGACAGCGAGGGCGTGACGGGCTACATCCCGAAGAACTCATTCCACAAACAGGCCTACTATCCGGAATGGATAGCGGAGGACGAGATGACGTTCACGGGCACGCGCCTGCGCGACAACGGCATCGACCTGAGCGGGAAAGGCACCAACTACGTGCTGTACTGCTTCGACTGGGGCTACGCGGACAACCACCCCAACGAGGTGAAAGACCATCCCGAACGGCACGTGTCGGAGTTCGACCTGTCGTGGGCGGTGGACAAAAACCGCCAGCCGGTGCATCTGGAGGGCATCCATTTCGTGAAGGTGTATAACGCGATGAACCAGGTTTGCGGCTGGCTGGGCGAGACAAGCACCGAGGTGATGGGGGCGTACGACCTGCATCCCGAGGCGAAGACTCCAACAGCCCTGGAGGAAAGCCGCAATGCGAACAGCCCGCAGTTGCGCAAGGAAGTCCGCAACGGCAGGATGGTGATTATCCGCAACGGCGAACGCTACACGCTGACAGGACAGCGGGACTAACTGCCCTAAACAGCCAGAGAACAAGACTGCTGCAGGACTGGTCAGCCGGTTTCCTGCAGCATGTCTTTTACGCACAACGGAAGACCGTTTTGCGCGAGGCCGGACGTGTTTGTAATGATTTGTTTGCACAATATAAAAACATCGCTTATCTTTGCGGCGCAATAAAATACCCAAGCCTATGAAAGGAATCATTTTAGCAGGAGGTAGCGCGACACGCCTGTACCCGTTGAGCAAAGCTATCAGCAAACAGATTATGCCTGTGTATGACAAGCCGATGATTTACTACCTGCTGTCCACCCTTCTGCTGGCGGGCA
>JAGCWE010000005.1 GCA_017962005.1 Paludibacteraceae bacterium
GATGACGAGCACGCCGTTGTGCAGGTACTTCCTCGGCGCGCTGGCGTTGCCGTCCGCGATTCTCTCCTCAACGTCCGTCGGCGTCTCGCCACGCACCACGATGCGGGCACGGGGATGAACGGACTGCACCTCGCTGCTGCCACTGTAGAAGTAGGCACGGAAAGCGCGTATGTCATTCGCCACATTCGGCCAGTACAGGTTGTTGTTCTGTCCGAGGAAGAGGAAGCCGCTGTTCTCGCCTATCTCAAGGTCGGTTGGGTGCACGGTGCCGAAGAACTTCGTATCGCCGACATTAGTGCCTGACGTGCTGTTGGTGAAGGCACTTGCGGCAAGCGTCACTCCCTCAAAGACGGGATTGGTGATGTTCGCTCCGTTGACCTGCACGAGATACGGTGTGCGTGCGGAGAGTGATGTTACTTCGCTCACATTGAAGTCCAAGCCTTCGGCAGCGTCACCCGTAACAGACGTGAGGGTGTAGAACGTGGCACCGCTCATGTCGGAATTGGCAATCTGCGAGGCACTGAGTGCAAAGGGGAAGCAGACGGTGTTCCACATACCGGCATAGAACGTGCGCATGAGTTGGAAGTCCATGCTGCCCGTGAAGGTCGAGAGCGTGGTGGTATAGTAACTGCTCTCCTCGTTGTCGGCAAGCGTGACAGGCACTTCCGTGAAGACTGCCACCACGTTGTTATGGTCGGCGGCGATGCTGTTGATGGCATAGACGTTGTTGCCTGCCGTGCCTGCACTGCTGCCTCCGTCCGTCCAGTGCGAGAACTGATACCTCCTGTTGGCGGGAGTAGCTGAAAGGGCTACATTCGTGCCGTATTCAAACGTGCCTGTTCCGCTGACCGTGCCTGCTCCTGCGGGCGATACGGTGGCGGCAACGGTATAGGTGTTGGTTGTCTGCGAGAAATGGGCGTAGTAGGTCGCATTCGCTGTAGCGGCGGGAGTGGAGCCATTGTTATAGACCTTCGCTCCGTTAGCGGATGTCGCCCAGCCATCGAAGGTGTAGTTGTATTGGGCGGTGGATGCTTTGGTCGGTGTCGAGCCGTTGTAAGCGGTCGCCGTGCCGGAAGCGAGGTCGGCATCCGTTTCCAACGTGGTCAGTCCGTCCTCCGATTTCCATGTGACGGTGTAGGTCGGTGGTGCATCAAGACGGAAATGGGCATAGATGGTTGTGCCTTGATATACATAGGACGTATTACCTGTCGTCAATCCCATTTGTTTTGATCCCCACGTCGCATTGGTATTGGTTCTATCCACCAAATTAGAACCGTTGTGGTATTGATAACTCCAATGATCGAACACATACCCGGCGGCAGCTTTAGCTACCACTGTCATTGTTCTCGAACTGGTATAAAGTATTGTCCTTGTCGCTTTTACGGTTGTGTTGTACACATACTGTTGTGTGTTGGCAGCATCGTAATAGAGCCATGTTATGTCCCCTTGTCCGCTTCCGATATCCACAGACACAGAATAGGTATCAGCATAAATGGTTAAGCCGACACTCTGCATAATTATAAGCAGCAAAGAGCATAACAGTTTCGCACGATGCGATGAATGATTTGTTTTCATGTTGTTAGGATTTTTTGTATGTGCCTACTCACTTATGGCGTTTCGGCATCCTCCGTCAGCACCGGATGATTTGAGAGAACGGCACATAAAAAGAGCGTGGTGCTAATTCGCTTTCAATTCGGGTCTGAAGGATTTGCTGGACTACCTTGATATACCAAATCTACTGAACAAAGCCCACGCTTACGCATGAGCATTTCGGCTTGTTCCTTGGTATATCATTAAGTCTATAATAAGTGTCCAGCTTTTTACAGACCCAAGTTTTTAAGCTAAAACGCTATTTTATGTATGTTGCCTTTTTACTTGTTTTTCCTCATAGGCTTAATGGGGATTGAGAGGGTTAGTTATTTGTGAGTTGTGTTTACGCTTTCAGAATTTTCTTGTCAGGCCGTCTGTCTGATTCTTCGGCTCGCGGCGTGTGTCCCAGGTTCGCCAAGTACCAGACTCCGATACGATCTGTTTCTGTTTTTCATACTGCGCAACAAAATCATTCATCATCCGTGATATTCCGTCGCGTGAATGGTTAAATTGGGTTGAAAGGGTTAATGTATAATAACGCATATATCCTCTGCGGCCGCAAAGGTACGGAGTCTTCGGGGATTGTGCAAATAAAAGTTGCGGTTCGTGTGATTTTTCGTGTGATTTGCGAAATCATGGCGTGTTCGTTTTGCAATGCTGTGTTAATCCTGTGTTAATGCTGTGTTAATCCTGTGTTGAAACATGCACTGTTTTTTGTCCGGAACAAAGTATAAAAACATAAAAAGAAGCGAAGTTTCGTTCGCCTCTTTCTATGCTTAAAATATGTGTGTCGTTGCACCGGTTAGCGGTGCGGTCGGGCATATGAAAATTGAAAGGTGAAAAGTGAAAAGTGAAAGGAGGAAGGAAGGTGAAAAGTGAAAGGAGGGGCGGGGAAGGCTATGCGGACTGAAGGGCAAGGAGGCGGTCACGGACAGCCTGCATGAGCCAAAGAGGAGTGGAGGTGGCACCGCAGACGCCTATCCTGCCATCAGCAGGAATGGCGGGAAGCGCGGTTATCTCATCGGGCGAGGACAGAAAGACGGTGTTCGGATTCGCCTCGCGGCAATGAGCAAAGAGAACCTTGGCATTGGAGGACTTATCACCACCAACGAAGAAGACCATGTCCTGTTCGCGGGCGAAAGCCTTGATTTCCTCCACGCGGTTGGAGACGTTGCGGCAGATGGTGTCGTGCCACTCGAAGGGCGGCATGTCCGCCTGATTGCCGGCAAAGATTTGATTCCGGCGGCGGGTAATCTCACCGACTATCTGACGGAAAGTCTCCACGGACTTGGTGGTCTGCGAGAAAAGGAAGACCGGGCGGCTGCAGTCGATGCGTCCGACATCGTCCAGTGACTCGATGACGAGAGCCGTGTTACGGGTCTGCCCGACGAGTCCGATGACCTCGGCGTGCCCGACCTTTCCGAAGATGACAATCTGCGCGCCGGGGTGGCTGCTGTAGGTGTCGCGTATGCGCTCCTGCAGCCGTTTGACCACGGGACAGGTGGCGTCGATGACCTCCAGTTCGTTGTCAGACGCGATGCGGTAGGTGGACGGCGGTTCGCCGTGGGCGCGCAGCAACACACGTCCGTGGCGCAGTTCGCGCAGCGCGTCGTAGTCGATGGTCTGCAGTCCCATGCGCTCGAGCCTCCCGACCTCCTGCCCGTTGTGCACGATGTCGCCGAGGCAGAAGAGCATGCCTTTGTGCAGTTCCTCCTCCGCCTGCCTTATGGCGCGCGTCACGCCGAAGCAGAAGCCGCTGTGAGGGTCGATGGAGACGGTCACGGCTGCGCGGTCCGTTGGTTGAAGATGTCGCAGACGAGTGCGAACTGCCCGTCGCGAGAGAGTTGCGAGTTGTCAACGACGACAGCGTCCTCCGCCTGCCTGAGCGGGCTTTCGGCGCGATGGGTGTCGCGGTAGTCGCGGTCGTTGACATCGTGCAGCACCTCCTCATAAGAGAGTGTTTCGGCGCCGTTCTTCTCAAGCAGTTCCCTGTAGCGCCGTTCCGCCCGCACTTCGGGCGAGGCGGTGAGGAAGAGCTTGAGTTCCGCCTCCGGGAAGACGACCGTACCTATGTCCCTGCCGTCCATGACGATGCCCTTGTCCTTTCCCATAGCCTGCTGCTGCTCCACAAGGAACTGCCGCACCTCCCTGATTTGGGACACCTGCGACGCGCGGTTGCCGACATCGAGGGTTCGGATGTCCTTCTCGACATCCTGTCCGTTGAGGAGGGTGTGCTGCGTGCCGTCAGGCTGCGGCGCGAAATCAATATGGACAAGGGGCAGCGCGGCAATGATGTCCGCATCGGCAGAGAGCCCGTGCCGCAAGGCGAAGAGCGCGACGGCCCGGTACATGGCCCCGGTGTCAATATAACGGTAGCCCGCATAGGCTGCGAGCTGACGTGCGATGGTGGATTTGCCGCATGACGAGTAACCGTCGATGGCAACGATGATTTTCTTCATTTGAACTGGTTGATGTCAAGCCCGAGCGAGGCCTGGTAGGTGAAGTTGGATTTGGCGTATTGCGAGAAAGCGAAGTTGATCCGCACCATTTTGATTCTCACCCCCGCGCCGATGGCCAGCCCCGCCAGGCTGCGCTGGTCCTTGAGCTGGAACTCGGCACGGCGCCGATGGTTGTAACTGACAGTGAGCCAGAACTTCTCACTCTTGGGTACGATGTCAATGAAGAAGATGGTGTGGCGGAAGAGCATGTCGTACCACTGTACGTTCGTCTTGGTGTCCGCCGGCTGGTTGGTCTGCTCGTAGTTGAGGTTCCAGCGCTGGAGGTTGTGGGCGGTCATGCCCAGCCGTATGGGGGCGTGCCGGAAGCGGTAACTCAGCCCGAACTCGAGGTTGAGAGGCAGGTGTTCGCGGCTCTGTCCGCCCTCCTCGGAATAGAAGCCCTTGAGCTGCCACCCCATATCGCGGAGGGTCAAGCCGATCTGCAGGAGCGAGTCGCGGGTGTGGAAATGCATGCCTACATCCGCCGCAAGCGCGAAAGAGTTGTACTGCTCGTAGAAAGACATGATGGGCTTGAGGGAGGCCCCGAGGGTGAAAAGCGGCCCCAACTGCCGTGCATATATGAGGTCAATGAGTACGTCCCTAGCGCCGAAAGTGCCGCCGGTGAGGTTGCCCAGTTCGTCGGCATAGCGCATCGTGCCGTAGTCCATATAATGTATGCCAGCGGCGATGTGGTTGACCTCCTTGAGCGAGTGGCCGTACATGACGCATCCGCTCATGGTCTGCTGATAGAAATAGGCGTAGTTGAGGCTCAACTGGCGGCTGGCTTGTGGATTGAGCAGGGCAGGGTTCGCCATCGCCATGGTCAGTTCGCCGTCCTGCAGGGACACATTGTCGCCCCCGAGGGCATTGAGCCTCGCCGAAACAGGGAGCGTGAGGAAATGAAAGACGCTGCTTCCGCCGCCGTTGATTTGCGCCGTTAGCGGTGTGCCGCAGACCAAAGAGAGGAGAAGAATGAGAAAGGGATATGCGGTGCGTCTTGTTTTCACGCGTTTATGAGAGATATGGTACCGCGAGTGGGACTTGAACCCACACAGCCATCACTGGCCAAAGGATTTTAAGTCCTTCGTGTCTACCGATTCCACCATCGCGGCAATGGTACGCAAATACGCCGCAAAAGTACGGCAAAATCGTAGGGTGTGCAAGAGTTGTGTTATTTTTTGCCCGTTTTTGCGAAAATGCTTACCTTTGCGCGCCTTAAATCCGGCGTGCCACGACCTATGACCATTCAAGAATTCCACAGCCAGTCCGCACTTGCTGTTCCTCAAATTTCCCTGTCCGCTCCGCCGTTCCACTGCCTGCTGAGCGGCCTTTACGCGTCCTGCCGCGCGGTTGTCCTGCTGTCGCTGACGCGTCGGCAAGGCACGGACCGGACACTGATTGTGGTGATGGCGAACGAGGACGAGGCACTGTACATGTTCTCGGACATGCAGACGCTGACGGCGGACGCGCCCGTGTTCTATTTCCCCTGCGCGCGCCACCGCCAAAGGGTGGACGAGGCGATGCTGGTGGAGCGCACGAAGTCGCTTGGGGCTATAGCGGGCGGACGGCCGTGCGTCATCGTCACCTATCCGCAGGCCCTCGAAGAGAGCGTGCCGCCCGCAGAGTCGCTGCGGACGGAGCAGTTCGCCCTGCGTACGGGCGAGGACATATCCGTCAGCGACCTGGCCGGACTGCTGGATGAGATGGGGATGGAGCGCGTGGACTTTGTCTATGAGCCGGGACAGTACGCCGTGCGCGGCGGCATAGTGGACATCTACAGTTACAGCAACGAGGAGCCTTACCGCCTGGACTTCTTCGGCGACACGATAGACTCGCTGCGCACGTTCGACATAGAGACACAACTGAGCAAGGAACGGGTGCAGGAAATAAGCGTGGCGGGCAGGCACCCGGACACGGAAACCGTGACAGGGATAGAAGAGTACCTGAAAGACAGAAAGGACCTGCTGTGGGTGTCGGATGACTGGACGAACATGACGGACAGCGCACTGTTCGCGCTCATCCGGCGCAGCGGCACGATAGAGATGCGCGACCGCAGCACGTTCCCCGAAACGGCACAGGAGGTGGCTTTCCATACCGAGCCACAGCCGCTGTTCCACAAGAACTTCTCCCTTCTGATAGACGACCTGCGGCGCAAGCAGGCGGAGGGGTACACCGTATATATACTTGCCGACCAGAAGAAGCAGACCGACCGCCTGCAGGCCGTGCTGGACAACGAGAACGCGGAAAGCGGCTGCGCGCCTCTCTCCTTCACGCCCGTTGACCGCACGCTTCACGCGGGCTGGGTGGACAAGGCGGGCAAGACCGCCTGCTACACCGACCACGAGATATTCGAACGCTACCACCGCGTCAGCATGCGTCACGACAACGCCCGCCGCGGCAAGGCGGTGATGACCCTGCGCGAAATCAACGAACTGCGTCCGGGCGACTATGTGGTGCACAGCGACCACGGCATAGGGCAGTTCGGCGGACTGGTGACGACCGCCGTCAACGGCAAGCGGCAGGAGATGCTCAAAATCATCTACCGCGACGGCGACACGCTGTTCGTGAGCATCCACAACCTCCACCGGCTCGCCAAGTACAAGGGCCGCGAGGGCTCGGCACCGACCATCAGCAAACTCGGCTCCGGCGCATGGGAACGGCTGCGCGAGCGCACGAAAGACAAGATGAAGGACATCGCGCGCGACCTTATCCGCCTCTATGCCAAGCGCAAGCAGGAGAAAGGGTACGCGTATATGTCCGACGGCTACATGCAGCACGAGCTGGAGGCATCCTTCCTCTATGAGGACACGCCCGACCAGGCGAAGGCGACGCTGGACGTGAAGCGCGACATGGAAAGCCCGATGCCGATGGACCGGCTCATCTGCGGCGATGTGGGCTTCGGCAAGACGGAAGTGGCGATGCGCGCCGCCTTTAAGGCAGCCACCGACGGCAAGCAGACCGCCGTGCTCGTGCCGACCACCGTGCTCGCCCTCCAGCACTACAACTCGTTCAAGGAACGGTTCAAGGACTTCCCCGTCCGCGTCGAATACCTCTCGCGCGGCAAGACACCCAAGGAAACGCAGGAGATTCTCGCTGACCTGAAGGCGGGCAGGATTGACATACTGATAGGCACGCACAAGATTGTGGGCAAGCAGGTCGAATGGCACGACTTCGGACTGCTCATCATCGACGAGGAGCAGAAACTGGGTGTGGCAGTCAAGGACAAACTGAAGACGCTGCGCGCCTCGGTGGATGTGCTCACGCTCACGGCGACACCCATCCCGCGCACGCTGCAGTTCTCCCTGTTAGGAGCACGCGACATGAGCATCATGACCACGCCCCCGCCCAACCGCTATCCCATACAGACGGAAGTCATATCGCTTGAGGACGAGGACATCATCCGTGAGGCGATAACCAACGAACTGAACCGAAACGGGCAGGTGTTCGTGGTCAACAACCGCATCGAGATGCACGACCGCGTGGTCCGCCAGCTCAACCGTCTCTGCCCCGAAGCGCGCATTGTCACGGCGCACGGCCAGATGCCGCCTGCCGAGATGGAGGAGCGGCTGGAGGCTTTCATCAACTACGACTATGACATACTGGTGTCCACCACCATCATTGAGTCGGGCGTGGACATACCGAACGTCAATACGATGATTATCTACGCGGCGCAGCACTACGGCCTGAGCGACCTGCACCAGTTGCGCGGGCGTGTCGGCCGCAGCAACCGCAAGGCGTACTGCTATCTGATTGCGCCCGACCGCGAACTGCTGACCTCCGACGCGCGCCGCCGCCTGGATGCCATCGTCACGTTCTCCGACCTGGGCAAGGGATTCAGCCTCGCCATGCAGGATCTGGACATACGCGGCGCGGGCAACCTGCTCGGTGCCGAGCAGTCCGGATTCATCGCCGACCTCGGGTACGAGACCTACCAGCGCATCCTCAACGAGGCGGTGGCGGAACTCAGGGAGGAGATGCTGCCCGAGGAGAAGGGAGAGGACGTCGCCGCAGGCGGCGAGGCTGCCATGCAACGGCAGTGGTGCCAGGACTGCCTGCTGGAGAGCGACCTGCCGCTGTCCTTCCCCGCCACCTACATTGAGAACATCGCCGAGCGGCTGGCTCTTTACCGCGAACTGGACGGGCTGAAGAACGAGGACGAACTGCGTGCCTACTGCGTCCGGCTGCGTGACCGTTTCGGCGAGATACCCCCGGAGGCGGAGGAACTGATGCAGGTGGTGCGCCTGCGATGGCTGTGCTGCCGTCTGGGCATTGAGAAGGTGTTCCTCAAGCAGGAGCGGATGGTCATCTATTTCACCACCCGCAGCCCGTCGTATTTCCACAGCGGGACATTCGACCGAGTGCTCCGTTACATCCAGTCCCGTCAGGACCGCTGCCGTCTGGTGCAGGACAAGGACAAGCACGGACAGACGACAGGAAGAATCTATGCCACCATAGAGCAGGTGCGTACCGTGAAGGGGGCAATCACGCTGTTGGGCAAAATAGAAGAAAATTCGTTGTGATGATTTGCATATTTGCGCAAAGTAGCGTATCTTTGCGCGATTTTTTGTGGAAACGCAGTACACATCAGGAAACTGCACAGTATAATTCTATTCATGGAAGAACAAGAAAAGTATGACGGATCGAGTATTCAGGTACTCGAGGGACTGGAAGCAGTCCGCAAGCGTCCCGCAATGTATATCGGGGACATTTCTCAAAAAGGTTTGCATCATTTGGTATATGAGGTGGTGGACAACTCCATCGACGAGGCTCTGGCGGGGTTCTGCACCGAGATAGCCGTGCATATCAATGCCGACAACTCCATCACTGTTCAGGACAACGGCCGCGGCATACCCGTGGATATGCATCCGAAGGAGCACAAGAGCGCTCTGGAGGTGGTGATGACGGTGCTGCACGCCGGCGGCAAGTTCAACAAGGACAGTTACAAGGTCAGCGGCGGTCTGCATGGTGTGGGCGTGAGCTGTGTCAATGCGCTGAGTAAGAAGATGCATGTGGAGGTTTACCGCGAGGGAGCCATCCACAGCCAGGATTACGCGAAAGGCAAGCCGCTGGCACCTGTGCACATCATCAGCGAAGCGGAAGCCGTGGGCAACTGGGAGCAGCGCAAGACAGGTACGTTTGTGCACTTCATTCCGGATGACAGCATCTTCACCGAAACAGTCTATCAGTGGGACATTCTCGCCAACCGTATGCGCGAACTGGCATTCCTCAATGCCGGTGTGCGTATCACGCTCAAGGACAAACGTGTCGTACATGAGGACGGCACGTGCAAGATGGAAACGTTCTATTCGGAGAAGGGCTTGAGCGAGTTCGTCCGTTATATCGACCAGACCCGAACTCCGCTCATCTCGGATGTTATTCATCTGAATACGAGCAAGTACGGCACACCCGTTGAGGTGGCGATGATATACAACAGCGACTTCAACGAGAATGTCCATTCCTACGTCAATAATATCAACACCATAGAGGGCGGCACACATGTCGCCGGTTTCCGTGCGGCTTTGACCCGCGTGATGAAGAAGTACGCGGAGGAGAGCAAACTGCTGGAGAAAGCCAAACTCCGCGACAAGGATGGTAACGCGACCATTGATCCGAACGATTTCCGCGAGGGTCTGACGGCGGTCATCTCCGTCAAGGTGGCGGAACCGCAGTTCGAGGGTCAGACGAAGACCAAACTGGGCAACTCCGAGGTGTCGGGTATGGTGTCCTCCGCCGTGAGCGAGGCACTGACCAATTATCTGGAAGAGCATCCCGATGACGCGAAGCGCATCGTGGAGAAGGTCATACTGGCGGCGCAGGCCCGTATAGCGGCGCGCAACGCACGTCAGTCGGTACTCCGCAAGTCGCCCCTTTCGGGCGGCGGACTGCCCGGCAAACTGGCGGACTGCGCGTCGAAAGACCCCGCCGAATGCGAACTGTTCCTCGTGGAGGGAGATTCTGCGGGCGGCACTGCCAAGACGGGTCGCGACCGCGCGCATCAGGCCATCCTGCCGCTGCGCGGTAAGATTCTGAATGTGGAGAAGGCGATGGAGCACAAGGTGTTCGAGTCGGAGGAGGTGCGCAACATCTTTACGGCGCTGGGCATCACGTTCGGCACGGAGGATGACCCCAAGGCGTTGAACCTGTCGAAGATACGCTATCACAAGGTGATTATTATGGCGGATGCCGATGTCGATGGCGCGCATATAGCCACCCTGATCATGACGCTTTTCTTCCGCCACATGAAGGAGGTGATTGAGCAGGGACATCTCTATATCGCCATGGCGCCGCTTTATATGTGTTCGAAGGGTGCCTACCGCGAGTACTGCTGGAACGACCAGCAGCGTCACGACTTCATTATGAAGTACGGCAACGGCGACGAGAAGCAGATTAAGACGCAGCGATACAAAGGTCTGGGTGAGATGTCCGACGAGCAGTTGTGGGAGACCACGATGGATCCCGAGCGCCGTCTGCTTAAGAAAGTGACCATTGAGAACGCGGCGGAAGCCGACCGCACCATAGCGATGCTGATGGGCGATGACGTGGCTCCGCGCCGCGAGTTCATCGAGCAGAACGCGACTTACGCAAAGATTGACGCCTGATGCACGTAGCCGTCTATTGTTCCGCCAAGGACTGTATCCCCGAAGAGTATCTCCGGTTGGGGGACGAATTGGGTGAATGGCTGGCCCGGAACGGGCATAGTCTGGTCTATGGCGGCGCGACGGGCGGACTGATGTCACGCGTGAGCGATGCGTTCCGGCGTACAGCGGACAGTATGGACGGCACGGATGGCGCGGAGCGGGGGCGGATTATAGGAGTGGTGCCCAATCGTATAATTCAGAACAAGCGCAAGGCGCAGAACTGCGACACGCTGTTTGTAGTGGGTACGATGGCGGAGCGCAAGCAGCGGATGCGTGGTCTGGCGGACTGTTTCGTATGTCTGCCGGGCAGTTACGGTACGCTGGACGAGATGATGGACGCCACCTCATCCGCGATTGTCGGAGAACACCACAAACCCGCCTATGTGCTGAACTACCAAGGCTTTTACGAGCCCCTCAAACAGCAGATAGAACTGATGCGCAGACTGCACTTCATTCCCGAACAGGAGGCCTACAAGCCCGTGTTTGTCGATACGATGGAAGAGTTGTACAATATAATTGAAATCTGAAATATTATGAATCTATTCACAGCCCGATTAACCGGTAAAATGCTCTCGACTGAGGCATTTGAGAGAGCCGTTTACGACATGCAAGAACGTGTTAAACGTTATCGGCAAATTGAGAAATCGCCTGAACTGGCGGAGTACCTGGAACTCAAGAAACGCGTGGAGAGCACTCCTTTCCAGGAGCGTAAGAACGAGTTGGTCAACCGCAAGTACAAGGACACCGACGAAGGTCGTAAGATGATGGCTTACAAGAGTCTGAAGGACTCCACCAGCATGCGCGATTATATGCGTGCATTGCAGGATCCGGAGTTCCAGGCTTTCCTGAAGTTCCAGCAGACGGATGACTTCATTAAGATTCGCAGTTTCAAAGAGCGTCTGCAGTCCTCCGAGATCCGTACGTACAGCCGTATCTTCCGTTCGTCGTACTACAAGAACTACATGAAGGTGCTCAACTCGTCGGAACTCAACCAACTCAAGGCGTTGGAGCAGGAGGTGTCGGACGAGGCCTTCAAGAAGCGTCATGACTTATGGGCGGATAAGAAACGTTGGGAGCACTCGGAGGAATATAAGGTCGAGCAGCGTTATCAGATGCTTGCCAATATGGATGATATCAAGTTCTACTATGCCCAGCGCGAAGAGCGTATCGACTGGGCGGAGCTCTTCCGTCCGGCTTTCGAAGACGATATGTCCTCCAGCAAGAACTGGAAACCCGGTTTCGGCTATGCTAATCCGGCCATGAAGGACGGCCACTCGCGCACAGGCGAGCGTCAGGCTTACAACGGCGGCAAGAACACCTTCTATGTGGAGGGCCGCATGGACCTCGAAACCCGCGAGGAGAGCAAGAAAGCCGTGGCTTGGGACGAGAAGAAAGGTTTCATCGAGCAGGTGTTTGAATATACCTCCGACGTGATGAACACCAGAGAGGCGTTTGCGCAAGAGAGCGGTCTGTTCATGGCGAAAGTGCGTACGCAGGGTATCGGTCACCATTTCTTCGGTCTGTCTACCGGCAAATCCAACAGCCCGATGATTGCGCTCTACCACTATAACGGCGACACGCATCAGGTGGGCTATGTGGATGGCACCAACACCAGGATGGTGGATCTGACGGGTGTGCTACGTTCCATGTATCATGTCTATGCTTTCCGCTGGACCAAGGACGAACTGATATGGTATGTCAATAACCTCGAACTCTTGCGTATGCCCAACCGTCTGCCGAAGGAGGCGATGTTCTTCATAGCGCAGAGCTGGCTGCCGATGGCGGAGAAGGGCGGAGAAGGCAAACTCAAAGTGCAGTGGGCTCGTGTCTATCGCAGTGTGGATGACTCGCCGCTCGCACAACGCAACGCCGCTGAGAAAGCAGAGAAATAAAGGAGGCTTGAAGTTATGTTCCTGATAGCCGGCCCGTGCGCCATTGAGAGCCGAGATATGGTTCTCCGTACCGCCGAAACACTCAAGCGGGTGTGCGGCGGTTTGTCATTGCCGCTTTATTTCAAGTCCTCGTTCGACAAGGCCAACCGCACGTCCCTTTCGGCGCGCGGTATAGGTATGGACGAGGGCTTGCGCATCCTGCAGGAGGTGAAGGAGCAGTTCGGTCTGCCCGTCCTGACGGATGTGCATGAATCATGGCAGTGCAAGCCCGTGGGCGAGGTAGCGGACGTGCTTCAGATTCCCGCCTTTCTTTCCCGCCAGACCGACTTGTTGCAGGCTGCGGCTGCCACGGGGCGCATCGTCAATATCAAGAAGGGGCAGTTTATGGCACCGTGGGACATGCGCGGAGCCGTGGAGAAAATCAGCGGTCAGACGTCTAAGATATGGCTGACGGAGCGCGGTTCGTGCTTCGGTTACGGCCGTTTGGTGGTGGATATGACCTCGTTGGTCGAGATGCGTAAGTTGGGCTGTCCGGTGGTGTTCGATGCCACCCATTCGGTGCAGCAGCCGTCATCTCAGTCGGGTGTGACGGGCGGCAACCGCGACTTGGTACCTTATTTAATGCGCGCGGCCATAGCGACCGGTATCGACGGATTGTTCCTTGAGGTGCATCCCGATCCCGACCGTGCCATTTCGGATGCCGCCAACCAGGTGCGCCTGTCCGACATTCAGCAGATACTGACGCAGGCGGTCCGCTTGCAGCAGACAATGGACACTCTATGCCTATGACGAACTATTCAGAGCGAGCGAAGGAAGTCTTTCGCGAGGAGATAGCCGAACTCTCAAAACTGGCGGATTCCATTGACGACAGTTTTGCCCGTGCGGTGGATATGATGTTCCGTTGCAAGGGGCAGATTGTCGTGATGGGTATCGGCAAGACAGGCATCATCGGTCATAAGATTGCCTCCTCGCTGGCATCCACCGGTACCGAGGCCATCTTCGTCAATGCGGCGGAGGCGGTGCACGGCGACTTGGGGATGATTAACGGCAGCGACATCGCCCTGCTGGTCAGCAACAGCGGCACCACCTCGGAGATTATCAATGTGGTGGCTCCTTTGCGCCGCATCGGCTGCAGCCTTATTGCCATGACGGGCGACCCGCACTCCAAACTGGCGCAACTGTGCGACCTGACTCTCTCTGTCCATGTGGACAAGGAGGCTTGCCCGTTGGGTCTGGCTCCGACCACCTCGACAACAGCCACGCTGCTGATGGGCGACGCGCTGATTGTCTGCCTGATGGAGCGCCGCCGCTTCAAGGCGGAGAACTTCGCAGTATATCACCCGGGCGGCGCATTGGGGCGCAAACTGCTCGGTCGCGTCAGCAACCACATGACCACATCCGTGCCTCGCGTGCAGACCACCACGCCTTTCCGCGAACTCGTCGCCGAGATGAGCGACAAGCACTTGGGCATGACGATGGTCTATGAGGGCGGACAATGTATAGGTATCATCACGGACGGCGACCTCAGGCGTGCCATACAGAAGTACGACGACCTGCACATCACGGCGCGCGACATCATGACCCCGTCCTACAAGCGCATCGACAAGAACGCCCTGCTGAGTGACGCGCTGGCGGTGATGGACCGCTACAACATTACTACGTTGGCGGTCACCGACACGCCGGAATCTGAACCCATCATCGGCATTATCTCCATTCACCATATCATCGACTTTGCATAAACATCATGACCGAAAAGTACGATTATCTGATTATAGGCGGCGGCGTAGCCGGTATGAGTTTGGCGCTCAAGGTGGCGCGCGAGCAGAAGTACCGCATCGCCATCTGCTGCAAGACGACGCTCGATGAGGCGAACACGGCGAAGGCGCAGGGCGGCGTGGCGAGTGTGACCAACCTCCTCAAGGACGATTTCGACAAGCATATCCACGACACGATGGTGGCGGGCGACTGGCTCAGCGACCCGGCGGCGGTCGAGCAGGTGGTCCGCAACGCACCCGCGCAGATTGCCGAACTGGTGCATTGGGGGGTCAATTTCGACCGCAACGCGGACGGACAGTATGACCTCCACCGCGAGGGAGGCCACTCGGAGTTCCGCATTCTGCATCACGCCGATGACACGGGCGCGGAGATTCAGCGCGGACTGATGGAGGCGGTGCGTCATAATCCCTTCATCACCGTTCTCGAGAACCATTTCGCCGTGGAGATTATCACCCAGCATCATTTGGGGCAGCTTGTAACCCACCATACGCCCGACATCGAGTGCTACGGCGCGTACATCCTCAATCCCGACACGCAGAAGATTGACACCTACCTGAGCCGCATCACCGTCATAGCCACGGGCGGGGTGGGGGCTATCTACAGTTCGACCACCAATCCGAACATAGCCACTGGCGACGGCATTGCGATGGTGCATCGCGCGCGCGGACAAATTAAAGATATGGAGTTCGTCCAGTTCCATCCGACGGCGCTCTTCCATTCCGGCGAGACGCATCCCGCCTACCTCATCACGGAGGCGATGCGCGGATACGGAGGCATCTTGCGGCTCCCTGACGGCGAGGAGTTCATGCAGAAGTACGATGAGCGGCTGAGCCTTGCCCCGCGTGACATCGTGGCGCGCGCCATCGACAATGAGATGAAGATTCACGGAATAGACCACGTCTGCTTGGATGTGACGCACAAGGATCCCGAACAGACACGCCGTCATTTCCCCAATATCTACCAGAAGTGCCTGAGCATAGGCATCGACATTACGAAGGAGTATATCCCCGTAGCCCCTTGCGCGCATTATATGTGCGGCGGCATAAAGGTGAACCTCAATGGCGAGAGCACCATCCGCCGCCTCTATGCCATCGGCGAGTGCAGTTGCACGGGCTTGCACGGCGGCAACCGTCTTGCCAGCAATTCGCTGATTGAGGCGGTCGTCTATGCCGATGTTGCCGCCAGACACAGCCTGCAAGTCATCTCAGGTTGCGACTTCAACGACCGTATTCCCTCGTGGAACGACGAGGGCACCATGTCCAACGAGGAGAAGGTGCTCATCTCGCAGGACAAGAAGGAGGTCGGGCAGATTATGTCCGCCTATGTCGGCATCGTCCGCAGCGACCTTCGTCTGCACCGCGCGTGGGAGCGGCTTGACCTGCTCTACGAGGAGACGGAGGACCTCTTCAAGCGCGTGCGTCCCACCAAGGACATCTGCGAACTGCGCAATATGATTAACGTTGGCTATCTCATCACCCGTCAGGCGCTTGAGCGCAAGGAGAGTCGCGGCTTGCATTACACCATCGATTATCCGCGTCTGAATCAGGCACCCCCGCAGGAAGTATGGTAAGGGTCATTGCGTTACATAGTGTCATTCCTTTGCGTGCGCAGCCTTCCGAGACCTCGGAGATGCTCACCCAGATGCTCTTCGCTGAGACGGCGGACGTGCTGGAGGATGCGCGCAGGTGGACGCGTATCCGCTTGCATCAGGACGGACAGGAAGGGTGGGCGGACACCAAGATGCTGACCCCTATGTCCGATGACGATTGGGTGAGGCACAAGAGCAACGAGACCCTCGCCTTGCAGGCGCACAACGGTTTCATTCCCCGCATCGCTCGGCCGATGAGTCATGGTGTCAGCGAGCGGAATGGGCAGACTGTTACGCTGACTGTCGGAACAAGACTTCCCTCATACAGCAACGTTTTCTTTGCGCTGATGGGAA
>JAGCWE010000048.1 GCA_017962005.1 Paludibacteraceae bacterium
ACTGATATGCAGGCGCTTGCTGACCGCAGCAACTGACTCGCCCGATTCCAGAAGTCCCAGAGCCTCATGCTTTAACTCTAATGACACTCTTTGTCTCATAATAAAACAATTATTGTGTCCAATAAAATGGGGTCAGTACAGACAATGGACGAAGAGAGGCGGCTAAATCCTGTGTTAATCCTGTGTTAATGCTGTGTTAATCCTGTGTTGAAATATGCATGCAAAAAGGTACGGATTGGGGAATACGGAAGAGAGGTTGCAATAAAAATCCGCACAGGGTTGCGCAAGGCGAAAAAAAGCCGTATCTTTGCGGCGTTGAAACCAAACAACAATGTCCGCATAATCCCAAACATCTTCCCCGACCTACCTCCTACCCGCAGAGGACACCCCATGCAAGCAAGTCCGTCGGGAACACCATTGCAGGGCAGAGAGTTGACAGACATGCAAAACTTGAACTCAATAATACAACAAGAAAACATCTATAACACAATACAAAAAACATCATTACGCAATGAAAAAAATCCTATGTTTCGTGCTGGCAATCGCCGCAATGACGGTGTATGCCAAAGAGTACAAGTACGTGACCGTTCCCAATGACCCCGCACAAGCGCGGCAGTACACACTTGACAACGGCCTGACCGTGTTCATGAGCCGCAACGCGGAAAAGCCTGAAATCCAGACGATGATCGCCGTGCGCGCCGGCGGCCAGAACGACCCGCTCAACTCGACCGGCCTGGCACACTACCTCGAACACCTCATGTTCAAGGGCACGCAGAGTTACGGCACAACCGATTACGGCAAAGAACTGCCCCTGCTGCAACAGATAGACGAACTGTACGAACAGTACGGGCAGACGACCGACCCCGAGAAACGCGCCGCCATCTACCACCAGATAGACAGCATATCCTACCTCAACTCGAAGATAGCCGTAGCCAACGAGTTTGACAAACTGATGTCACTCATCGGCGCCACAGGCGTGAACGCCTACACAAGCGACGACCGCACGTGCTACCACGAAGTCATCCCCGCCGGCGAACTGCGCCGCTGGGCCATCATCGAGTCCGACCGTTTCCAGCACATGGTCATCCGCGGCTTCCACACCGAACTGGAGGCCGTGTATGAGGAGTTCAACATGTACAGCACGATGGACCGCGACAAAATAATGCTCGCCGTGAACAACATCCTCTACCCGAACGTGCCCTACCGCCAGCACTCCATCATCGGCACACAGGAGCACCTGAAGAACCCGTCCATCAAGAACATACGCAGTTTCTACGACAACTACTACCGTCCCAACAACACGGTCATCTGCCTTGCAGGCGACCTCGACTTCGACAAGACCATCGCGCTGATAGACGAGTTCTTCGGCGCATGGCAGCCCAATCCGAACATCGTGAACTACACCACCCCGTACCAGCCCGCGCTCACCCAGCACAAGGACACCGTGGTCTATGGCAAAGAGTCGCCCGCCGTATGGATGGGCTGGCGCATGCCTGACATCACCCACAAGGATATGGACATCATCGAGGTGATGGAGAGCGTGCTGCAGAACGGCAAGTGCGGTCTATTAGACGTGGACATCGACCAACAGCAGCGCATGCTGAGCGTCGGCGCAGGGGCACTGGCAGGCAAGGACTTCACCACGTTCTTCATGATCGGCACCCCCAAGGAGGGCCAGAGCCTCGAGGAAGTGCGCAAGATGCTATTAGAGGAGATTGAGAAACTGAAACGCGGCGAGTTCTCCGAGAAGATGCTGCAAGCCATCAACGCCAACTACCGCCGCTACGAGATGGAGAGCCTCCAGTCGAACCGCTCACGCGCCAACAAGTTCCTCCATTCGTTCATCTACGGCATCCCCTACGCGGATGTCATCGGCGAACTGGACCGCAAGGCCAAGGTGACACGAGAGGACATCATGCGCGTAGCCAACGACTACTTCACAGACAGTTACGCCTGCGTCTTCAAACAGCAGGGCGAAGATGTCAACCCGCCCAAGGTGGACAAACCCAAGATAACTCCCATCGACATGAACCGTGAGGCACAGTCGCCGCGCATGAAGGAACTTGCCGCCATGTCCGCCGACCAACTGCAGCCCCAGTTCCTGCACTTCGACAAAGACCTGAACCGCTCGACCCTCAACAACGGACAGGAACTGCTCTACGTCCAGAACAAGGAGAACGAACTCTTCGAACTGGACTTCTGCATCGAGAAAGGCACACACCAAGACCCGTCCCTGTCGCTTGCCACCGACCTGCTCTCGTACCTCGGCACAGCAACCATGACCACCGAGGTCTTCCAGTCGGACCTCTACCAGATTGCGGCCGAAGCCAACGCATACACCAGCAGCAACGAGACACACTTCCACATCTACGGACTGCAGGAGAACTTCCAGAAGACCCTCCAACTGCTTGAGGACTGGGTGCTGACCGCCCGTGCGGAAGAGACAGTTTATCAGGAAGTGGTGGCTGACCGCATCAAAGCACACGAAGACAGCAAACTGGACCAACGTTCGTGCTTCGGCAACCTCCGCTCCTATGGTACATACGGTAAGAAGAACTTCCGCCGTATGGTACTCACGCCCAAACAGATGAAGAAACTGTCGGGCGAGAAAGTGCTTGCCCGCTTGCGCGAACTCATACCCGGTATGTGCCGCGTCACATACTACGGACCGATGACCGAAGGCGAACTCAAACAGGTGCTCAACACACAGTCGAAACTGGTGGCACAAGGAAAGCGCGAACAACAGATTCATTCGGAGCGCATACAGCCCGAAATGGTGAAGAAGAGCGAAGTCTATATCGCGCCTTTCGACGCCAACACGACCTACTATGTGGGCTACGCCAACTGGGGCGAGATATACGACTCCAAAGACGAAGCCATCATCCGTCTCTACAACGAGTATTTCGACGGTTCGATGGGGTCGATTGTATTCCAGGAGATGCGTGAGGCACGTGCTCTTTGCTACACCTCTGCCGCTTACTATAGTATGGCAGGTTATAAAGGCGAGAACAACTCCTATATCACCTACATCATTACCCAGAACGACAAACTCAAAGACTGCATGCTGACCTTCGACTCCATCTGCAACTTTATGCCGATGTCGCAGGCTGCTTTTGCACAAGCCAAGTCCTCCTTGCTCAAGAACATCGAGAAACGCCGTTATGTGCGCTCCGCACCTATCGGTTCCTACCTTGGCTTCCGCGACAAAGGATGGGATCACGACCTCTTTGAGGATATCTATCGCGAAGTGAAGAACCTCACTCTCGAAGATGTACAGGCGTTCCAGAAGAAACATGTCGCCAACCGCACATACCGCTATTTCTTCCTCGGCAACGAGCAGGAAATGCCGATGGACTTCCTCAAGACAAGAGGAACTGTCCGCCGCCTGAAAATCAAGGACATATTCGTCTATTAAGTTGAAAATTGAAAGTTGAAAGTTGAAAGAAGATTGTGAGTTGAAAGTATGGGATATAAAGTAAAATACACGACAGCGCAGGTGAATGAAGCGATGGATACGACGGTAAGCCGCCTTCGTAATGAGGGCGTGCTTACGTCGGACACCGTCTATATCGTGCTGATGAACGGCGGGACATGGTTCGCCTCGCACGTGTTCGACCGCCTGGGCGAGCCGATGAACGAGGTTCATTATGTCAAACTCCATTCCTACGAGGGAATGAGCAGCGGCGACATTCATTGGGACTATCTGCCGGACATGAACCTGACAGACCGCGACGTGGTCGTGCTGGACGACATCTGCGACACAGGCAAGACCAACAAGGCTCTGTACCAGCATCTTCAGACCCGCCACCCACGGTCGGTGCGCTTCCTCACTCTCCTCAAACGCGCCACCACCTGTCTGCCTTCGGAGATACGGCTTTATTCGTGCATCACGGACGAATCGGCGGATTTCTTCGTGGGCTGCGGACTGGACGACAACGGACTGGGCAGGCTGCTCCCGTATGTGGGCGTGGTGGATGCACATTGAATTTTAACACCAAACAAAACAGAATACAATATGGCACAAGCAATTACTGACGGCACGTTTGCCGCATTCGTACAAGACAACACAGTAGCAATGATAGACTGCTGGGCAACCTGGTGCGGCCCCTGCCGCATGCTCTCGCCCGTAGTGGACGAACTGGCCGAAGAGATGGCAGGCAAAGCCGCCATCGGCAAACTCAACGTGGACGAGAACCCGGAAGTGTGCGAGAAGTTCGGCATCATGTCCATCCCCACCCTGCTGCTATTCAAGAACGGCGAACTGGTGGACCGCATGGTGGGCGCGCACCCCAAAGCGGCTATCCAAAGCAAACTTAACTCCCTGCTCTGATACGTGAATGGCACGCATATTAGTCATAGACGACGAACGTGCTATCCGTAACACGCTCAAGGAGATACTGGAGTTTGAAGGCTATTCGGTGGACGTGGCGGCAGACGGCAAGACCGGCGTGGAAACCGCCCTCAAACAGCCGTATGACCTCATATACTGCGACGTGAAGATGCCCGGCATGGACGGGATAGAGGTGCTGGAGCAACTGCCCGACACCACGTTCATCATGATTTCCGGACACGCCACCGTGGAAACGGCTGTCGAAGCCCTGAAGAAAGGCGCGTTTGACTTCCTCGAGAAGCCCATCGACCTGAACCGCCTGCTTGTCACCACCAAGAACGCCCTGGACCGCCGCCGCCTTCAGTCGGAGGTCAACACCCACACAGAGGAAGTGCGCAAATTGCGCCGCCAACTATCGCGTCAGAATGAGATGATAGGCGAGAGCGAGGCCATCCGGCACGTGCGCGAAGTGATTGACAAAGTGGCGGCTACCGACGCACGCGTACTCATCACCGGCAGCAACGGCACAGGCAAAGAGGTGGTGGCACGGATGATTCACGCCCAAAGCCTGCGCAACAAGCAACCATTGGTTGAAGTCAACTGCGCCGCTATCCCATCCGAACTGATTGAAAGCGAACTGTTCGGACACATGAAAGGCTCGTTCACCGGCGCCGTCAAGGACCGCGCGGGCAAGTTCGAGCAGGCGGACGGAGGCACACTCTTCCTTGACGAGATAGGCGACATGTCGCTTGCGGCGCAGACCAAAGTGCTGCGCGCCCTGCAGGAGAACGAGATAACACGCGTGGGAAGCGACAAGACCATCCGCATCAATGTGCGCGTCCTTGCCGCCACCAACAAGAACCTCAAAGACGAGATTGCCAAAGGCGCTTTCCGCGAGGACCTCTACCACCGGCTCAATGTCATTCCCGTCCACGTCCCCGATCTGGACGAGCGGAAAGAAGACATACCCCTGCTGGTCGAGCACTTCAATCAGTTGATTTCCAACGAGCAGGGGCGCGCCTGCACGACCTTCTCGCCAGAGGCCGTATCCGCCTTGCAGCAACATCGCTGGCAGGGCAATGTGCGTGAGTTGCGCAATGTGGTCGAGCGGCTTATCATCCTTGCCGACAACCCCGTAACCGAACAGGACGTGAAGACCTTCGCATAAGCGTATGACACTCAAGGAACTGCACCTGCTCAACTACAAGAACATTCCCGAAGCCCATTTGCATTTCGCAGACAGGCTGAACGGGCTGGTCGGGCTGAACGGACAGGGCAAGACCAACGTGCTGGACGCCATCTACCTGCTCTCGTTCGCCAAGTCCGCTTTCTCACTTCAGGACCGTGACTGTATCCGCCACGGCGAGCAGATGGCAATGGTGCAAGGCGTGTATGACAAGGACGGCGAAACCGTTACCATCACGTGCGGTCTGCGGCAGGGTGGCAAGAAACAGTTCCGGCGCGGGGACAAGCCGTATCAGCGGCTGAGTGACCATATAGGCCTGCTGCCGCTGGTGCTCATATCGCCGCAAGACATAGGTATTGTGCTGGACGGATCGGACGTGCGCCGCAAGTTTATGGACGGCACCATCGCGCAGTATGACCCCACCTACCTGCCCGCCCTCAACAACTACAGCCAATTAGTCCAGCAGCGTAACGCGTTGCTCAAACAACTGGCGGACAAGGACGGGAATGCTGACAATTCTTCATACGGGGAGATGCTTTCCGTGTATGAGCAGCAGATGCTGCCTCCCGCACAACAGATTTATGAGGCAAGAAGGCTATTTATTGACCATTTTGTTCCTTTTTTTGCGGACACATACGCCATTCTGTCAGACGGCAATGAAGTGGTCCGACTGACTTATCAGAGCCAGCTGGCAGAGCGGCAGTTGCCCGATGCCTGGGAGCAGACACGGCAGCGTGACATCATCCTCGGCTGGACATCGGTTGGGTGCCACAAGGACGACCTGCTCTTCTCCATAGGCGATTATGCCATCAAGCAGGTCGCCTCGCAGGGGCAGATAAAGACCTGCCTCCTCGCACTCCGTCTGGCACAGGCACTGTTCCTTTCCGACCGGATAAAGCAACCGCCCATCCTCCTGCTGGACGATATTTTTGACCGTCTTGACAGCCGTCGTGTCAAGCAGTTGGTGGAGATGGTAACAAGCGAACGCATCGAACTGCCCGCCGCACAGGTATGTCTGGAGAAGCCTTTCTCACAGATTTTCCTGACGGACACCGACCGCCACCATATCCATCGTCAGGACACCTCATTCGCGGCGATGAAGACGTTTGTCGTCAGCGACGGGACAATCAACGAAGACAACGAATGACTAAATTTATCATACTATGAAACGTATCTATTTCATGACACTCTGTGTCCTCACCCTGCTGACCGCCTGCGACAGCGACAAACACTCCCAATGGCAAATAGCGGGTGACCGTATCCGGACCCCGTGGGCGGAGCAGGTCAATCCTGACAACGTGCTTCCCGAGTACCCACGTCCACAGTTGCGCCGCTGCGAATGGCAGAACCTGAACGGCTTGTGGCAGTACGCGCTGACCGAGAAAGGCTTGCCCGAACCCGCTTCGTGGGACGGCGAGATTCTTGTTCCTTTCGCCATCGAGTCGGCTCTATCCGGCGTAGGGCGTGTGCCCACTGACAAGCAGGAACTGTGGTATCGCCGCGAGTTCACCGTGCCCCGCAGCTGGCGCAGCCGCCGTGTGATGATTAATTTCGGCGCAGTCGATTGGCGCGCGGAGGTCTATGTGAACGGCGCGCTGGCAGGAGTGCACGAGGGAGGATACACGCCTTTCTCGGTGGATGCCACACCGTTCCTCCGCCACGGCAGACAGGTACTCACGCTCCGCGTCTATGACTCCACCGACCAAGGCTACCAGCCGCGCGGCAAGCAGGTCAGCCGTCCCCGCTCCATCTGGTACACCTCCGTCACCGGCATCTGGCAGACCGTATGGATGGAACCCGTGAACGACAACCATATAACCGCCGTCCTCCCCGTCGCCGACATCGACCGCTCGCTGCTGAACGTGACCGTACAGACCTCGGCTGACAGCCATGACGTGGCGTATGTCACCCTTCTCGAAGACGGGAGACAGGTGGCTGCGGGTTGCGGCGTAGCGGGACAGAATATAGTCCTGCACGTGCAGAATGCCAAGCTGTGGTCGCCCGACAGCCCCTTCCTCTACGATATGAAAGTCACGCTCAAGCGCGGCGAAAAGAAGATGGACGAGGTGCTTTCCTACGCCGCCATGCGCAAGATCTCGCGCATCAAGGACGCGCAGGGACACTGGCGGATGCAGCTCAACAACCGCACGCTCTTCCAGTACGGCCCTCTGGACCAGGGCTGGTGGCCTGACGGGCTGTACACCGCCCCGACGGACGAGGCTCTGCGCTTTGACATACAAAAGACCAAAGACCTCGGCTTCAATATGATACGCAAGCACGTCAAGGTCGAACCCGCCCGCTGGTACTACCATTGCGACCGTCTCGGTATGCTCGTATGGCAGGATATGCCTTCGGGCGATATGGGCAACGAATGGGAGCCGCGCGAGTTTATGGGCGGCACCGACCGCGACCGCACCGAGGAGTCGGCTGCGAACTACTACCGCGAATGGCAGGAGATTATG
>JAGCWE010000049.1 GCA_017962005.1 Paludibacteraceae bacterium
ACCACCTCTTCCCCGCCTTCCTCCGTGCCATGCTTTACCTCGAACTCAAATCGAAGGGCAAGTTAACTATGCCGGTTTTCCGCACGACAAGCACATTTGTTTTGGAGAACTTACAGAAAAAGCCGTAAATTTGCAGCCGGATAGGGTAAGCCTATACTTAAGTTTCCCGCTTCACGGATGATGGCTTGCCTCCGGTACGAATCAATAGACAACCTGACTTTTATGTTCAACGAGAGAGATACGCAAGGCCCGGGGCGCCGTCGGGGCAGTATAGAAGTGGTTTGCGGATGCATGTTCTCCGGCAAGACGGAGGAGCTCATCCGCCGTATGAAACGTGCGCAGTTCGCCAAGCAGAAGGTGGAGATTTTCAAGCCCGCCATTGATGTGCGTTACAGCGAGCAGGATGTGGTCAGCCACGACCACAACGCCATACCCTGCACACCCGTTGACTCCAGCCAGAACATCCTTCTGTTGGCGGACGACATAGACGTGGTGGGCATTGACGAGGCGCAGTTCTTCGACATGGGCATTGTGGATGTCTGCACGCAGTTGGCGGATAGGGGCATCCGTGTTATCTGTGCCGGACTGGATATGGATTACAAGGGTGAGCCGTTTGGTCCGATGCCCGCCTTGATGGCGGTGGCGGAGGATGTGTATAAGACGCACGCCATCTGCGTTCGGTGTGGCGACCTCGCGTGGGTCAGCCACCGGCTCGTTATGAACGACAAGCGCGTTCTTCTCGGAGAGACGGAGAGTTACGAGCCGCTATGCCGCAACTGCTATCGGCTCTCGCAGCAGTCTGCGCAGGACTCCTGAAGTTCAGGGATAATTATTCTTCCCGCCTGATATGTGCGCCGAGTGCGTTGAGCCGCAGGTCAATGCGCTCATACCCTCGGTCTATCTGGTCGATGTGGTCGATGCGCGATACGCCGTCGGCGGACATGGCGGCAATCAGCATCGCTATGCCCGCGCGTATGTCGGGCGAGGACATGTTGTTGGGGCGGAGACGCATCTGCCTGTCGTGACCGATGACTACGGCACGGTGAGGGTCACATAGGATAATCTGTGCACCCATGTCGATGAGTTTGTCCACAAAGAATAGGCGGCTCTCGAACATCTTCTGATGAATCAGCACGCTCCCTCTGGCCTGTGTGGCGACTACCAGTATGACGCTTAGTAAATCCGGTGTCAGTCCAGGCCAAGGCGCATCGGCGATTGTCAGGATGCTGCCGTCAAGGAAGGACTCAACGCTGTAATGCTCTTGTTGTGGGATGTATAGGTCGTCGCCGTGCTGTTCAATGCGCACGCCCAGCCGCCTGAACGTGGCGGGGATAATGCCGAGATTGGGGATGGATACATTCTGAATGGTGAGTTCCGACCCTGTGATGGCGGCCATGCCGATGAACGAACCCACTTCAATCATATCCGGCAGCAGCGTATGGTGTGTTCCGTGCAGTTGCTCTACGCCTGTGATGGTAAGCAGGTTGCTCCCTATGCCTTTTATGTCCGCACCCATCTGGCATAGCATCCGGCACAGTTGCTGGATGTACGGCTCGCAGGCGGCATTGTAGATGGTGGTTGTCCCTTTGGCGAGGACGGCGGCCATGATGATATTGGCGGTGCCCGTCACTGAAGCCTCTTCAAGGAGCATATAGGTGCCCTGCAACCCTTTCGGAGCGGTGAAGACGTAGGCTTGCAGGTCGGGATGATAGGTGTACTCCGCCCCCAGTGCGAGTATGCCTTGGAAGTGCGTGTCCAGGCGCCGTCTGCCTATCTTGTCGCCGCCGGGTTTGGAGTAGGTCACTTTTCCTAACCGGGCCAGCAGCGGACCGATGAGCATCACCGAACCGCGGAGACGGTTGCAACTGGCGAGGAACTCACGGCTGTCCAGATATGCGGTGTCGATGTGTCCGGCTTGCAGCGTGCATTGTCTGCCCTGTCTGCTTACGCTCACACCCGTTGCCTGCATCAGGGCGAGCAGGTTGTTCACGTCCAGTATGTCGGGCAGATTGTCAATCACTACCTGCTCGTGCGTAAGCAGGGCGGCGCAAAGTACTTGCAGTGCCTCGTTCTTGGCTCCGGCGGGAGTGATGGTTCCTTGCAGGCGGTGACCGCCCTCAACGATGAAACTTGCCATGCGGTTGGTGTTGTTTTAGATGTATATGACTTCCCGTTGAAGGGAGATGCCGAATTGTTCTTCGACGCGTTCCTGAATCATTTGCGCGAGGCGCATCACGTTATCGGGTGTGGCGTTGCCTCTGTTGACTATCACCAGCGGCTGATGCTCATACACGCCGGCGTCGCCTGCTGTCAGTCTCTTGCAGCCTGCCTGTTCGATAAGCCATGCGGCGGGTATCTTTATCCCGTCTGTCTGCTTGTAGTATGGCATGGCAGGGTGCTTTGACAGGAGTGTGTCAGCCGTTTCTTGCGCTACGACGGGGTTCTTGAAGAACGACCCTGCCGACCCTGTTTGGCTGACCTCGGGCAGTTTGGACTGACGGATGCGGATGACTGCGTTCCGTATGTCGGTTGGGGTCGGATTGGCGGGCAGCGCCTCACGCAGATTGCCGTAGTCAAGGTGGCATACAGCCTGCTTGGAGAGCCGGAATGTGACGCTTGTGATGACGTATCGGCCTGCCGCTTCGTGCTTGAATACGCTGTCTCGGTAGCCGAAATGGCAGTCGGCATGGGTGAGGGTGCACGGCTGGAGGGTGGTGGTGTCAAGGGCTTGCACCTCGCTGATAGCGTCTTTGGCTTCTGTTCCGTACGCGCCGACGTTCTGCACGGCTGCGGCTCCCGTCTCGCCGGGTATGTGGCTCAGGTTCTCCAGCCCGTACAGGTTCATGTCGCATAGTTGCTCAATCAGTTGGTCCAGCACCAGCCCGCTTTGCGCTTCTATATACACCTCATCCCGTGTCTCGTTGACTGCTCTTGCCCGTGCCATCGACGAATGTAGGATGATGCCGTCGTAGTCTTTGGTGAAGAGCAGGTTGCTGCCTTGTCCGATGAAGAGTTTGGGTATGTCTGCAAACCGTTGTAGCAGGTCACGGAGTTCGTCTGTCGAGCCGTATTCCGCCCAGTACCTTGCACGCACGTCCATGCGGAATGTGTTGTGCGGCAGCAGGGATATGTTCTCTTGTATCTGCATCGTTCAGGTGGTGGGCTCGAGGTCTGGCAGGTGGTATTGCCGGAGCCCTTCTATCGGGTCTTGCAGAATCTGTCCAAGGCGCAGGTGGTTGTCGTTGAGCACTTGGTTGAGTATGTCTTGGTAGTAGTAGGCTATTGAGCCGACAAACCCGACAGGCATATCTGTCTTCTCCTCTTCCGACTTGTAGTATTGCAGCAGGATGCGCGTTACGAACAGTTGGAAATGCCTGTACAGCAGGTCTTGTATGGCGGGGTGGTCTTTGTGTTCTTGGCAGAAGGGGCTGAACGATGCCAGGAACCGGTTCGGAAGCGGCTGGCGGTAGACGCGTTCGATGATGTCCGCTTGGGTGAGTTGGTATTGTTGGAAGAATGCGTCCTGCAGGTCCTTAGGCAGTTGGTTCTTGAGTATGTCCGAAACCAGTTGCCGTCCTAATACCGACCCGCTGCCCTCGTCACCGAGTATGAAGCCCAGTGCGGGCACTTGCCGCACGATGCCGTTGCCGTCGTATAGCGCGCTGTTGCTGCCCGTTCCCAGTATGCAGGCTATTCCCTGCTCGTGTTGCAGCAGTCCGCGTGCCGCGCCCAGCATATCCGACTGGACATCCGCACGGAAGTTCCCTGACATGGCTAAGCCGCTGTGCGTTAATGCGTCGGACACCACCTTGCTCTTCTCGGGAGTGCATCCTGCGCCGTAGAAGAATATGCGGGTGATGGTTCCTGCCCATAGTTGCTTGCTCAGTTGCGGCAGCAGCTGGTACTCAAGGATGTTCTCCACTTGCTCCGTCGAAAGGAAGAACGGATTGATGCCGTCGGTGGAATAGTCTTGGCTGTGACCGGATGCCGTCATAAGCGTCCAGTGGGTCTTGGTGGAGCCGGAATCTGCTATTAGAATCATAGTTTACGGGTGTTGGGTGTATTGTAGGATGGTATTGAGTCCTATCAGCACGAGGTTCTTCTCGTGGTGCATTTGTTCTTTGACGTGGTTGAGGATGAACGGTGCGTTGCCGCCTGTCAGATAGACTTCTATGTTTTCTCCTTCTTTCTCGTCGGCTTGCAGGGCGCGGATGTACCCTCTCACCTCGAAAGCGACGCCTCTCACCACGCCTGCCGCTATGGCGTCGTGTGTGTTCTTGCCTATTAGCGGGATGAACACGTTCTCGTCCACTTCCACGTTGGGTAGTTTCTTGCTCAGGCGGTGCAGCGAGGTCAGCCGCACTTTGATGCCGGGTGCGATGTTCCCGCCGTGGTAGTGCCCGTCGCGTGTCAGCACGTCGTACGTGATGGCGGAGCCGGCATCGATAATCAGTACGTCTTTGTTCGGACACAGCGTTGCGGCTCCTACGGCGGCTGCCAATCGGTCCAGACCGAGTGTCTGCGGTGTCTCGTAGTCATTGACGATAGGGATGGGCGTGTGGTGGTCAAACAGCACGAACCGTTTGGACAGCCTGTTCAGTGAGTTCACCACCGACGGCTCGATGTTCACCACCGACGACACGATGCTCTCCGTGATGGGGTACAGCGAGAACAGCCGCTCCACGTCGGAGGATGTGAAAGCCTTGTAGATGAAACTCTTGAGCAGTTTCCCTTCGTCCGTGAAGAGTGCCACTTTCACCCGCGAGTTGCCTTGGTCGATGCACAGATTCATGGTCTATTCCGCTAAAGAGGTGTATAGGAAGCGTTTGATGGACTTCTTCGGAGTCTTCTCGAACTCGTGGGGATAGAGTTTGATGGTGGCTATCTGCTCGTAGTTGGCGAGTTGCTCGTTGACGGCTTTGCGGTTTGCTTCCATCTGCTCGTCCACTTGGTCGCGGTTCATTCCTTGGGCGTCCACATCCTCGAAGTTCGGGCATACCAGTGCCGTCAGTTTGCCCTCATGCTGGATGACCAGTGATTCCAGCACATACGGCATGTTGTTCAGTTTGGCCTCTATCTCTTCGGGGTAGATGTTCTGCCCCGACGGACCGAGCATCATCGTCTTGTTGCGCCCTTTGATGAAGAGGAAGCCGTCTTCGTCTATCACTCCGAGGTCGCCTGTACGGAGCCATCCGTCCTTGGTGAGGACTTTCTTGGTTGCCTCTTTGTTCTTGTGGTAGCCTGCCATCACGTTCTCGCCCCGTACCTCTATCTCGCCCACACCGTCCTTGTCGGGACGGCTGATGCGGGCTTCCATGATGCCTTTCAGGGCTTGCCCGCAGGACAGGGGGCGGAACTCCGCTGCCGGTGTGTAGGCTATCAGCGGCGCGCATTCGGTCATGCCGTAGCCCACTGTTACGGGGAATTTTATCTTGTGCAGGAACATCTCCACTTCGGGGTTGAGTGGTGCCCCGCCTATGATGACTTCTCTGAAGCATCCGCCGAACGCCTCTACCAGTGTCTCGCGGATTTTCTTATAGACCATCTCGTCGAGGAAAGGCACGCGGAGCACCCAGCTCGCGGGGCCTTTCGTTATCTGCGGCACAATCAGTTTCTTGTATATCTTCTCAAGCACCAGTGGCACGGAAAGTATCACTGTCGGCTTGATTTCCGCGAACGCCTGAAGCAGCACTTTCGGCGACGGGGTGCGTCCTATCAGGTGCGTGTGTCCGCCTGCGGCGAGGCAGGACAGCAGGTCGAACGCGCAGCCGTAGGCGTGGGCCAGGGGAAGGAAGGCGACGTGGCGGCAGCCGGGGAAGATAAGTCCGCTCTCGAAGCCCAGTTTGATGTTGCCTGCCAGCGCGTTGCACGGCGTCAGGACGCCCTTGCTGAAGCCCGTTGTGCCGCTTGTGTAGTTGATGGACGCGATGTCGCTGTTCGGACGGGGCTCGAAGCGGACGTCCTCAGGATTCAGACCGGTCGGGTACTTCTTGGCAAACAACTCTTGTGCCGCGTCCCACGCGAAGTCCTCTTTCCGCGCCCCGGAACCCATCAGGCGGGAGGCAAGCACCTTGAAGTCTGCCAGCGAGAAGACGGCCTCTATATCCATCATCTGGTCGAGGTCCAGTCCTTCCCAGATGAGGTCGGTCACGAACAGCAGTTTGGCTTCCGAGTGGTTGATGATGTGCAGCGAGTCATTCGGATTGAAGTCCTGCAGGATGGGCACGATGGTCCCTCCGTAGAGGATGGAGGCGAGATACACCGACACCCAGTTGGCGTTGTTCCTGCCCATCACGGCTATGCGGTCGTTCTTTTGGATGCCGCATAACTGGAACAGGATGTGCAGTTTCGTTATCCGCTCCGCCAGTTGGGCGTAGGTCAGGGTGTTCGATGTCCCGTAGTCGGAGACCGCCTCAAGATTCCAGTTGGTTTGGAGACTCCGCTCAAAGATGTTGACGAAGTTCCATTGCGGGTCGGTTAGCATAGTGGTGAGGTCTTAGTCGATGGGAAGGTCAAGTATGTCGTCCTTCTTCGGCTGATAGGACGATGGCTTGACGGAGATGATGGAATCCACGATGTACTCGCTTTTTCCTCTCCACGGGAGGGTGCCTAAGTAGCGGTGCCAGTGCAGCTTGATTTGCGAGGTGCTGCCTGACTCGATTTGGTTGGCTATGCGGCTGTCGTCCACCGAGAATCGGAACTCGTTGCTCTGTATCGTGGCGTTTGAGTTCTTCGAGTTGTAGCCGGTCTGTATCATCTTCCCCTCGTAGGTCTTGAAGACGAATCCTTCTTTCTGGAAGTAGTTGATGTCGCCTTCGTTCACGCCCTCGCTATAGACGAAGTAGAACTTGATGTAGACGAAAATGCTCAGACCGAGCAGCAGAATGAGGCTTGTCCAAAGTCCGACTTTTCCTTTTGTGGTCATAGTGTATGGTTTTAGGTCTTTTTATTGTTTGTAACGGGGGGCAAAGATAGGGTGTTGGTTTCAGATACGCAAATTTTTTCCGCCTGCGCGTGAAAAAGAAGGGCGGAAGCCTCTGTACAGGCTTCTGTTCTTCTTGTATTCCAGTGCGATGTGTTTGTTTCTTCTCTGTGCTGTCAGGCTGTGGGCTTGCCCGTTGCGGATTATC
>JAGCWE010000050.1 GCA_017962005.1 Paludibacteraceae bacterium
CAGTATCGTCAGCCAAATGGCGAAAGACACAGGCTGCAGCGTGGGCGACCTAATCAAAGATCCGCAGAAACGGCAGCAGATAGACCTTCACCGGTATGTGTCGGATGAAGTGGGAATGCCCACCCTGACGGACATCATGCACGAATTGGAGAAACCCGGCCGCGACCCCCGCGAGCAGAAAGAGGTGTTCCGCTTTGACGAGAACGTGCATACCATAGACGACCTGCAGGTGGGGATGGAACTGCCTGGTATCGTGACGAACATCGCATCATTCGGCGCGTTTGTGGACATAGGCGTTCACAAAGACGGGCTGGTGCATATATCGCAGATGGCCGACCGGCGCGTGGCGAATCCGAACGAGGTGGTGAGCCTCCACCAGCAAGTGTGCGTGCGGGTGGTGGATATAGACAGACAACGGCAACGAATCCAACTCTCAATGCGCAAGGGATGTTAAGACGCGTACTCAAATATATCCGTGACAACGGGTTGCTGGCCTCCCGCGACCGTGTATTAGTCTGCGTGAGTGGCGGAGCGGATAGTGTGGCGTTGTTGGACGTGCTGCTGCGCGGAGGGTGCGAATGTGTTGTTGCGCACTGTAACTTCCACCTTCGCGGGGAAGAGTCAAACCGGGATGAGCAGTACGTAAGGCGGTTGTGTGCCGCGCGGAATGTGCTGATTGAGGTGCGAGATTTTGACACGCATACGGAGTCAGAGCGTATAGGTCGCAGCATTGAGATGACAGCAAGGCTGCTGCGGTATGAGTGGTTTGATGAGGTGGCGAAGCGGCATGGTTGCAATGCGATTGCCGTGGCACACCATCAGAACGACCAGGCGGAGACGCTGATTATGAACCTTCGCCGTGGAGCGGGCATACGGGGGCTGTGCGGTATGCGTCCGAAGAGCGCCAATCCATGCGGTGATATACCGGTCATCCGTCCGCTGCTGTGCACTACGCACGACTATATAGTCCACTACCTGAAGGACATACGCCATCTTGAATGGGTGGAGGATTCGACCAACAGCGATACAACGATACGCCGCAACAGCGTCCGGGATGAGTTAAGCCGTTACCCGAAGGCGGAGATAGAGCATATAGCGCAGACGGCACGGATTATGCAGGGTTATGTGGACTGGATGGAGGGCAAGGACACGCTTGTTGCCCGCGAGGTACAAACCTACGAAAGAGACAGGAAATGAGACATTACGGAATCATAGGCAATCCCTTGGGGCATAGTTGGTCTGCCCGACTCTTTAACGCCCGCTTTGAGAACGAGGGCATTGATGCGGAGTATGCGCTCCACCCTGTTACGTTGCTGAATAAGAACACCTTGGATACTCTTATTCGCTCCCGCCGCTTGCTTGGCTTTAACGTCACTATACCTTACAAGCAAGCCGTCATTCCGCTTCTTAACGAGGTGGATGCTTGTGCGGCAAGGATTGGCGCGGTGAACGTGGTGAAGGTGGAATGGACGGGGGATGAATATCGTCTCATTGGTTACAATACGGACTATATCGGCTTTCGCGAGTCGCTGCTGCCTGCTGTTCGAGGTATGGGAGAGAGGCATGCGCTGGTCTTGGGAACAGGCGGTGCGGCGCGGGCGGTTGCATACGCGCTCTCTGCTCCGTGGGATGCGGATGGTTGGGCGGCGTGGAAGGTACGGATGGTGTCGCGTCAGGCGGGCGATAGTCCGTATGACCGACTGACCTACAACGAACTGACAGAAGACATAGTGCGCCAGAGCCGGTTGATAGTCAACTGCACGCCGTTGGGGATGTATCCCGAAACGGATGCGTGTCCCGCCATACCCTATGAGGGTATCGGCAGCGGACATATATTGTACGATTGCATATACAATCCGGAGGAGACGCTTTTCCTTCGCAAAGGGCGCGGGCGGGGGGCAACGACCCTGAACGGCAAAGAGATGTTGGCGTTGCAGGCCCGTGCCGCATGGAAGATATGGGATAACTGATAACTAACTAAACATACTCATTATGAAAGCAAAACTTATTTCTATTCTCTTTGTTGGCGCATTGTCGCTGACAGTCTCGGCGCAGCAGATCACGCCGGAGATGATGCAGCGGTTCCGCAGTAATTACCAGCCCACCGCGCAGGACCGTGCCATTCGTAACGCGATAGGCAACACGGACATGAAGAAACTCGTGCAGAACCAGGACGGACTGGACGGCTATTTCGACACGCACTTCACCTACCGTGTGCCGCAGGTGGGTGTCACCGACCAGAAGCAGTCGGGGCGTTGCTGGCTGTTCTGCGGACTGAACATCCTTCGTGCGGAGATGCGCAAGGCGAACTCCGAGATGGCGCAGTTCGAGTTCTCCCAGAGTTACCTGTTCTTCTACGACCAGTTGGAGAAAAGCAACCTCTTCCTTCAGACAATCATCGACACACGCAAGCAGCCGATGGACGACCGCAAGGTGGAGGCGTTGTTCTCCTCTCCTGTCAGCGACGGCGGCACGTTCACCGGCGTGGCGAACCTCGTCAGCAAGTACGGCGTGGTGCCGAAGGAGGTGATGCACGAGAACTACAACGCCAACAACACTGGCCGGATGCACGCCATTCTGGTGCAGAAACTGCGTGAATACGGGTTGGAACTGCGCGAGATGAAGGGTTCCGACAAGCAGCTGCAGGCTCGCAAGGAGGAGCAGTTGCAGACCATCTATCGTATTCTCTGCCTGACGCTTGGCACACCGCCGCAGGAGTTCACGTGGTCGTTGCGCAACAGCAAGGATTCGGTGCTTTCCACCGAGACCTATACCCCGCTCTCTTTTGCCGACAAGTTCGTGCACAAGAGCACGATAACCGACTATGTGATGCTGATGAACGACCCGTCACGTGAGTACTACAAGGTCTATGAGATTGATATGAACCGCCACACCTACGAGGGTGACAACTGGCGTTACCTGAACGTGCCCATTGAGGATATGCAGGAGGTGGCTATTGCCTCGCTCAAGGACAGTTCGGCGATGTACATCGGCTGCGATGTGGGCAAGGAGTTGGACAGCGAGCGTGGTTATCTGTCAATGGACAACTACGACTACGGCGCACTGCTTGGTCTTGACTTCCCGATGGACAAGCGTCAGCGCGTGATGACCCACGCGAGCGGCAGCAGCCACGCGATGGCGCTGGTGGCGGTGGACATACAGAACGACAAGCCGGTCAAATGGATGGTGGAGAACAGTTGGGGTGAGAAGAACGGCTACAAGGGGCACTTGATTATGACCGACCAGTGGTTCCGCGAGTACATGTTCCGCTTGGTGGCGGAATCCAAGTACGTGCCCGAGCGTCTGCGCGCGAAGATGAGCAAGAAGCCCGTCCGCCTGCCGATGTGGGACCCGATGTTCCAGTCCGAAGACTGACGGACAGGGCTATGGCTCCCGAAGGGATGCCGAAAGGATACCGAAGGGATACGACACCTGTGTCAAATGACAACGTGTCACCCAAACTGCCAAAAACAGTACCTTGTAATCCCCTTCCGGTTCTGACACATATTTCAAACGCGAATGTACGGAAAAGGCAACGGATTGCCTGACATACAAATAACTAAAACAACCATTTGAATCATGTACCGCAAAGAGTTGACATATTATTTCTCTACGCCTATAGCGTATGTGGTTATCGGACTGTATCTGCTGACTGTCAGTTTGTTCCTTTGGGTCATACCCGGCGAGTGGAACATTATTGACTCCGGCTATGCCGATGTCAACGGATTGTTTGCTTTGTCACCGTGGTTGTTGATGTTGTTGTGTCCGGCTCTGACTATGCGATTGTTCAGCGATGAGAAGCAGTCGGGCATGTGGGATTTGTTGCTGTCCAAGCGGGTGCCTGTTTCGCGTATCGTATGGGGTAAGTATCTGGCTGCGTGGACATTGACGGCTGTCAGTATTCTGCCTTGCGTAGTGCATTTTATTGTCGTTTGGCACATTGCCGAACCGCAAGGCAATGTGGACGGAGGCGCGTTCGCAGGCAGTATGGTGGGATTGCTGTTCCTCAGTGCTGCGTTTACGGCGGTGGGATTGCTCGCTTCTTCATGGAGCGGAAACCAGATAGTCAGTTTCCTGTGCGGCGCAGTGGCTTGTTTCGCGTTGTATTGGCTGACGTTGCAGGAGCATTTCAATAGTCTGTCACGGGGAGTGATTGACTTGCGCGATGTGATATTTTTCCTCTCGGTTGCCTTGGTGGGTATAGTGTTGACGATGTTGGTTGTATCGCGAAGGAAGTGAGGTTATGACGCGGATAGGTGTTTTGTCGGACACGCACGGTTATTTGGACAAGCGTGTATTCACCCACTTCTCCTCTTGCGACGAGATATGGCACGCGGGCGATATCGGCTCCTTCGAGTTGTTGCAGTCGTTGCGGGAGTTCCGTCCCACGCGGGCGGTGTTCGGCAATATGGACAGCGGCGATGTGCGATACACGCTCAGCGAGTTCTATCACTTCCGCGTGGAGGATGTGCAGGTGTTGATGACGCATATCGGAGGATATCCGGGACATTACAATCCGTGGCTGCTGCCTATGTTCCGGCGCAGTCAGGAGGCGAAGGCGGGTGGAGACGAATCGCTCCTTACCAGGGACGCTATCGACCTCTTCGTTTGCGGGCATAGTCATATATTGAAGGTGCAGTACGACCGTCTGTTCGGTTTCCTTACGATGAACCCAGGCGCTGCCGGCAAACAGGGATGGCAAACCGTACAGACCCTTCTCCGTTTCACTATCGACGGCAGACAGATAGACAACCTTGAGGTGATTGAACTGGACAGGAAATAGCGACATGACCGTTGAGGGCATTGAGATAGAGGTGCAGTATAAGAACGTGCGGGGTATCCGTTTGGTGGTTTATCCCGACATGCGGGTACGCGTTTCCGCTCCGTATCTTTCGGACGAGGATGAGGTCCGGCAGTTTGTGGAAAGCCGTATGCCTTGGCTTCGCAGGACGCTTGCAAAGATGGAGGAGCGCAAAAGGCGGCAGAAGGATAATGAATCCCCCACCCTGACTCCTCTACAACAACTCGTTGAGAATCAGAAGAGGTATCAGCGTCTGATGGCATATCTGAAGCCTCGGTTCGAGTACTGGCGCGAACGGATGGAACTGCCGCCTGCAAGGTTTTCGATACGCAGTATGCAGACGCGTTGGGGAAGTTGCACACCTGCCAGAAGGACTATCCGCTTCAATCTGGCGCTTGCCGACCAGCCGGAGCGGAATATAGACTATATCATTGTCCACGAACTGGCGCACCTCCGCCACGCCAACCACGGACCGCAGTTCAAAGCCCTTCTGACACGCTACATACCGGACTGGCAGGCACGCAGGAAGGAATTGAAGGACAACGAATAACAATGAATAACAACAAAAGATAAAAAGTCGATAGGATATGAAACGTAAATTTGCAGTCATATTTTGGAGTCTGTTTATAGTGGGTATTCTTACCGTGACAGGAATCTTTTTCGCCATTACCAAAGGCTGGATGGGTTACCTGCCGCCGTTGGAGGAGTTGCAGAACCCGAAGAACCGTTTTGCAAGCGAAATCTTCACTTCGGATATGCAGTCTCTTGGGCGTTACTACCGCTACGAGAACCGTATAGGAGTGCAATTCAATGAGTTGTCACCGTACTTAACAGAGGCGTTGGTTGCCACGGAGGACGTGCGTTTTGCCGACCACACGGGGGTTGACTTCAAGTCCTTTTTCCGTGCCCTGCTCTCCTTGGGAAAGGCGGGAGGCGGTTCGACCATCACCCAGCAGTTGGCGAAGCAGATTTGGTCGCCGCGTGCGGAGAACATCTTCGAGCGGGCGATGCAGAAACCCCTCGAGTGGGTCATTGCCACACAGTTGGAGCGGTTGAAATCGAAGGACGAGATTATGCTGATGTATTTCAACCAGTTCGACTTCCTGTACAATGCCGTGGGTATCAAGTCTGCTTCCCAGGTGTATTTCGCCACCACGCCCGACAAACTCCGTCTGGAGCAGGCGGCTATGCTGGTGGGTATGTTCAAGAACCCCGCACTGTACAACCCTATCCGCCGACCGGCGAAGACAGAAAACAGGCGCAACGTTGTTTTGGAACAGATGTGCAAGTACGACTATATTTCTCGTGAGGTGTGTGATTCGGTGAAGCGGATTCCTCTGGAACTGACCTACCGATCGGCTGACCACAAGCAGGGAATGGCACCCTATTTCCGCGAGTTCCTGCGCGGAGTGCTGACTGCCAAGGAGCCGAAGGAGAGCGATTACCCCAAGTGGAACCACCAGCAGTATCTTCTTGACCGCAAGCAATGGGACGAGAACCCGCTGTATGGTTTCTGCCGCAAGAACAAGAAAGCCGACGGCACCTATTACGACCTCTATCAGGACGGACTGCGCATCTACACCACCATTGACTCCCGTATGCAGCGTTACGCCGAGGAGGCGGTAAGCGAGCACATGCCTGAACTGCAGAAGCGTTTCTTCAAGGAGAAGAAGAACAAAACGTACGCGCCTTTCTCTCGGAAACTGACCCCGGAGGAAATCAACGGACTGATGAACCGCACGATGCAGCAGACCGACCGTTACCGTGCCCTCAAGCAGCAGGGCAAGACCGACCAGCAGATACGTGAGGTGTTTAATACGCCCGTCGAGATGCAGGTTTTCTCGTATGACGGGATGATTGATACTCTGCTCTCCCCGATGGACTCCATCCGTTGGAACAAGCATTTCCTCCGTTGCGGGTTTATGAGCATAGAGCCTCATTCGGGACACGTGAAAGCCTATGTAGGCGGTCCCAACTTCTCGTATTTCCAATACGATATGGCGACTATGGGCAGACGGCAGGTCGGCTCCACGGTTAAGCCGTATTTATATACGCTGGCTATGGACGAAGGCATGTGGCCATGCGACAAGACCGTGAACGAACCCGTTACGCTCATTGACGCCAACGGCAAGCATTGGACACCGCGTGACGAGCACACCAAGAACCGGGGCGATTCGGTGACATTGCAGTGGGGACTGCAGCAGTCAAGCAACTGGATTAGTGCCTACCTGATGTCGCTGTTCACGCCCGAGCAACTGGTGCGTCTGATGCACTCGTTTGGTATTCAGGGACAGCTCGATCCGGTAGTGAGCCTGTGTCTTGGTCCGTGCGAAGTGAGCGTTCAGGAAATGGTGGACGCATACACCACCTACCCGAACAAGGGTATCCGTACGGAGCCGCTGTATGTGACCCGTATCGAGGACAACAACGGCAATTTGATTGCCTCATTCACACCGCAGTCGCACGAAATCATCAGCGAACTCACTTCCTATAAGATGATTCACATGCTCCGTGCCGTGGTGGATCACGGAACGGGTGTCCGCCTTCGCTACCGCTACAAAATCAACGCGCCTATTGGTGGCAAGACGGGTACGACGCAGAACAACTCCGACGGATGGTTCGTAGGTTTCACGCCGTCTTTGGTAAGCGGCTGCTGGGTGGGCGGCGAGGATCGCGCCATTCACTTCGACTCTATGGCGGAGGGTCAGGGAGCCTCGATGGCACTGCCTATATTTGCGCTCTATATGCAGAAGGTGTATGCCGACGAGTCGTTGGGTTACTCCGTAACGGACGAGTTTGACATCCCTGGATGGTTCGACCCGAAAGCGGGCTGCAAGTAAGTTCTTGTTTGAAAGATATAAGTTCAGAGTGGAAAGTCTGTTAGGTAAGAATATTGACGAATTGCAGGACGTTGCTGTCGCTGCCGGACTGCCTCGTTATACGGGAAAGCAGTTGGCGGAATGGCTTTACCGCAAGCGTGCGGAGTCGTTTGAAGAGATGACGAACATCTCCGTCAAAGGGCGGCAAACACTTGCGAATGGCTTTGCTGCCGGACGGAAAAAGCCCGTCACAGAGGTTAGGTCGGAGGACGGTACGCGCAAGTTCCTTTTCCAGGTAGGAACCGAATACGTGGAAACGGTGCTGATTCCGGAGGAGGAAAGGAACACGCTTTGCATCAGCACGCAGGCGGGTTGCCGTATGCGATGCGCCTTCTGCATGACCGGTACTTTGGGTTTCCGCAAGCACTTGACGGCGGCGGAGATGCTCAACCAGATACTGACGGTTGACGGGATGATTGATGGCGGTCTGACCAACCTTGTGCTGATGGGTGAGGGCGAGCCGATGGACAATCTCGATGAGGTGCTGCGCGCGTTGAATGTCCTTACGGCTCCGTGGGGCTACGGCTGGTCGCCCAAGCGTATTACGGTGAGCAGTGTGGGCGTGATGCCCGGACTGGCACGGTTCTTGCAAGAGTCGGATTGTCACGTGGCCATTTCGCTGCACAATCCCTTCCACGAGGAGCGGGCGGCAATCATGCCGGCGGAGAAAGCCTGCCCCGTTGCGGACATTGTCAGGATGCTGAAGAAGTACGACTTCGCGCATCAGCGGCGGTTGAGCTTCGAGTATATCTGCTGGAGCGGAATGAACGACACATTGCGTCACGCCAATGAGTTGGTACGGTTGTTACGGGGTCTGCCTTGCCGCGTCAACCTGATTCGCTTCCACGAAGGAAAGGAAAACGGGCAGTTCACTGTAAACAACACTACCCTGCACTTCCCCTCGTCCGAGGAGAAGCAGATGATTTGGCTGCGCGACTACTTGACTGGCCATGGTATCACCACTACCATCCGCCGTTCACGGGGAGAGGACATACTTGCCGCCTGCGGAATGTTGGTCAACGCGCTCAAAGAATAACATGAAGCATCGCTGTTCATATTGGTTTCTGTTTATTGTTCTGCTCTTTGCGGGTGGGTTTGTGCCGTGCCGCGCGCAGTTGAACACCGACCGCATAACGGCCATCGGTCGCAACGCGCTTTACTTTGAGGACTATGTGCTTTCCATCCAGTACTTCAACCAGGTCATCAAGCTCAAGCCCTATCTCGCCGAGCCTTTCCTGCTTCGTGCCATAGCCAAGATTCAGTTGCAGGACTACACGGGCGCGCTCGGCGACTGCAATTCCTCCATCGAGCGCAATCCCTTCCACCCGGGAGCGTTCTACACACGCGGTTACGTCTGGCGTCAGATGGGCGAATACGCCAAAGCAGAACAGGATTTCACGCAGGCGCTCGTTTTCTCGCCTGACAATAAAAGCTACATGATGTTGCGTGCCGATGTGCTCTCGCAGCAGAAGAAGTGGGAGCAGGCGCTGAAGGATATGGATTACCTGCTTGGTCGCGAACCGACTTCGCCCGCTTTCCTGTTTGAGAAAGGGGTCATCTGCCTGAATATGAAAGACACTGCTTGCGCCTACGATTATCTCTCCAGGAACGTCCGTTATGACTCGCAGAATGCCGCCGCGTGGTCGGCTCTCGGTTTGGTGGACATTTACCTTGACCGTGACTCGGCGGCGATGGCGGATCTGACACGCGCCATCAATCTTGGGTCAAAATGGGCGGGTGACTACATCAACCGGGGCATACTCTCTTACCGCCTGCACAACTACCGTGGCGCGCTTTCTGACTACGATGAGGCGGTGCGACTTGCTCCTGAGGACGCGTCCTGTTACTACAACAGGGGATTGCTCCGTGCCGAAGTGGGCGACTACAACCGTGCCTTGGAGGACTTGGACAAAGCCGTTGAACTTCGTCCTGAGGACACCGAGATGCGCTATCAGCGGAGTGTGGTGCTGATGGAACTGGGGCAGTGGCAGTCAGCAATCAGCGACCTTGACACGATGATAGCCGTCTATCCGTATTTCCTCCCGTCCTATTATCTGGCGGCGCAGGCGAAGACGGCGCTCGGCGAGAAGCAGGCGGCATACGGCTACCGCAAGACCGCCTACGACCTCGAGCAGAAGAAAGACAGCGTGATGGCTGCGCGGAAAGACTCAATCTCCGCGCCCAATACCGACGTGCATCTTGCCAAGGCGTCACCCGACCGCAGGAACCGCCGAAAGGAGTTCTCCACCCGAACGGCGCAGAACGGTGAGGACACGCCGGACGGGCAGACGGCCTACTCTTCGGAAACGCGCGGGGCGGTACAGAAACGCTATGCCGATGTTGTCAACGAGCAGAATATCGCCCTGTCCTACTATGTCACCAAGCAGCCGGCGCGGCGAACCAACTACACGCACGCCTCGTTGGATCGCTTCAACCGCAAGCACATACTGCCTTCCGTGCTGCACGCCACCTGTCAGGAACTGACGCTCACGGCGGAGATGGTCAACAGCCATTTCGACAACATCTCGCAACTGAGCCGGCAGTTGGCGACTACACCTGATCCTTATACCTATTTCGCCCGTGCGACGGAGTTCGCTCTCGTGCAGGACTACGCATCCGCCATCGACGACTGCACAGCCGCACTGACCATTCTGCAGACGCAGAAAGATGACAATGCCGTTGTTATCATCACGTTCTGCCGGGCCAACTGGCGGTATAGGCTCATTGAATACCGGATTGCCAACGGCGAGTTGCAGAACGGCTACAAGGGCCAGTCGGTGGGTGGCAAGGCGGAGATGGACTTCGACATTATGTTGCGCGACTACGACTATGTGCTCCGGCTGCAGCCTGATTTCGCCTTCGCCTTCTACAACAAGGCGAACATCCTCTGCCAGCAGAAGGATTACGATGCCGCCATTCTGCACTATACCAAGGCGATTGCCTGCGATACGGACTTCGCCGAGGCGTATTTCAACCGCGGACTGACCTATATCTATACCGACCGGGTTGAAGAGGGGTTGAGCGACCTGAGCAAGGCGGGCGAACTGGGCATCTACCAGGCGTATAATCTGATAACCCGCTTCCAATAGAATAAGCATGATGAATACGCTGTTGCATAGAATCAATCGCAGGTTTCTTGTTCTTCTTTTCGCTGTCACCCTGCCTTGCCTCCTTCGCGCGCAACTGCTCTACGAGATTTCCGGAAACAGCGTAAAAGGCAAGTCCTATCTGCTGGCGACCAATCCGTTGGTGAACAAGACCTTCCTTGACACCATTCCCAATGTTTTTACTGTCTTCTCGCGCTGCGACAAGGTGATTACTGAGTTTGCTGTGGAGGACTACGAGGCGATTGCTGCCTTGCGTCAGGCGGCTCTGCTTCCGGACTCTGTTGTGCTGCAAGACCACTACAATCAGGATGACTATCGCACTATCAGTAACGCGTTTGCGTTGGATGTCGGAATGACTATGGAACAACTGTGCAGGATGAAACCGGCGTACCTGACCGAACTGTATCGGACTTCTCTTTTGCGCCGGTATCTTGGTTTCGATGAGGAGCGCAGTATGGTGTCTTTTTTCGAGCAGGTGGCGCAGCAGACGGGAATGCCGGTCATCGGCTTGGATGATTTGGGTGAGACGCTTTATATGACCTTTGACCGCGAGCCGTTTGAGTACCAGTGCGAGGAGTTGCTTCAGATTGTCCGCTATCCCGAGCGGGAGGTGCAGTTGGAGCGTTCAATGCGAAGCAGTTACCTGTGGGGGCGTTTGGGCGATATGGCTTTTGCGATAGAGAGTCCCGACAACCGCTCCACCCTCTCCTATTCCGACTATGCCGTCTATGCCAAGCGCAATGTGCAATGGGTACGCCGTTTGCATCCCTACCTGAAAGAGGGGAAGGCGTTTGTCACGCTCAATGCCGTTTATCTTGGCGGCGACAAGGGACTGATTGCCCTTCTCCGCAAGGAGGGTTACCGCGTCAGACGGGTCAACCGGTAACCCCTGATTCTCTGTGTTTTCATATAGGTCTTTCCGGCGTTTGATCCGCTTCTTGCACCGTAACAGTTACGTACCATACACGATAGATATAAGTTAGATACACTATAGATACACGATAGATATACGTTAGATACACGATAGATATACGATAGATTAAGCACTTCGTACCGAAATTTTACGGTACTTCCAAACGGACTGACCATTTAACGTGGCAAAGCCGTTTTACAACGTTTTTTATCGGATTACTTGCTCATATTAAAGAATAGCAGTACTTTTGCTCTTCGGAATCCCTTGTTAAGGGAACGATGATACTAACTGCGACAAAAACATGTCCGAAAGATGAAAAAGTTCTTTATCTACGCCGTTGCGCTTGTAGCAAGTGCGATGGTATGTACTTCTTGTGAGAAGCACAATAACCCTGAGATTGTTATAAAACCTTCACGACTTTTTATGGTTGTTGGAGATGTGGCGGCTGTTGAAGTGGACGGGGCAAAAAAGGTATATTATAACTATAGTAAGACACGCGACGAATCCAAGCCTGTATTTGAATACAAGGAGGCGGAACATGTGGCTTATGTTCATGCGCTCAATCCCGGAACGGACACATTGTTTATTGTATATCGATGGTCTCATGGTATGTGGGGGGCTGACGCAGACGGCCGGACAGTTATCATTACAGTCTTTGACAACTGACATCTGTGCCCCATGTCATTTCCTTTGTTTGTCAGGTTTATACACATAACAATGTTAATGGCAAAGGAGTGAAAAATGGCGAAAAAGTGAAAAAAGTTTTGGCGGGTAAGAAAAACAACGTACTTTTGCAGCCGCTTTCGGGGAGAGTATGGTGGTATCGAGCCGGAAGTTATTGCCTAATCGTATATCGGTAGTACATCAGATTTTGGTTCTGAGGGGCGAGGTTCGATTCCTCGTTAGGCAACAAGATAGTGTGATGGGATAAGGACAGCCGTTTACACGCTTTTTTTCTGTCCTATAATTGAGTAACACATTACTGAATGAAAACTTTTGAACTGGCGGGCGATGTCCGCACCGAAACTGGTAAGAAGGCAGCCTCTTTGCTGCGCAAACAGAATCTTATTCCTTGCAACCTCTACGGGCTTGGTGAGAGCGTAATGTTCACCGTGAAGAGCGATGATGTACGCAAACTTGTTTACACTCCCGACACAATGACGGTTGAGTTGACCGTTGGAGGCAAAAAGCGTATGGCCGTGGTTAAGGAACTGCAGTTCCACCCTATTAGTGACGACATCCTCCACATTGACTTCCTTGAGGTGAACGATAAGAAGCCCGTCACCGTGGAGATTCCTGTGCAACTGACAGGTCACGCCGAAGGTGTGAAAGCCGGTGGTAAACTCAGTCTCGATATGCGCAAACTGAAAGTGAACGGCATCTACACACAGATTCCCGACCGCATTGTAGTGGACGTTACCACTCTCGGACTCGGTAAGAAAATCGCCGTTAGCGACATTCAGATGGAAGGCTTGCGCTTTATGAACCCCAAGGATGCGTGCGTGGCGCAAGTGAAGGCTACTCGCGCAAGTGCTGCCGCTGCCGAGAACAGTTAAATCAATAGTAAATGAAATACTTGATTGTCGGGCTGGGGAATATCGGCGATGAGTACCGTAACACCCGGCACAACATAGGATTCAAGATGTTGGACGCTTTCGCCGAAGCGTCCAACGTTGTATTTGCAGACCGCCGTTACGGGATGGTGGGGCGCTGCCGCGTGAAGAACGCCGAGTTGGTACTGCTCAAGCCTTCCACATTTATGAATTTGAGTGGAAATGCCGTACGTTACTGGATGGGCGAGGAGAAGATACCGATGGAGAATATGCTCGTGCTGGTGGACGATCTCAACCTGCCTTTCGGCACTATCCGTATCCGTATGCAAGGCTCAGCGGGAGGACACAACGGACTGAGGCATATCGAACAGGTGCTTGGCACGAACGTCTATGCACGTGTGCGTTTCGGCATCGGAAACGACTACCCTAAAGGTGCGCAGATGAACTTCGTCCTTGGCGAGTGGACGGAGGAGGAAGAGAAAATGCTGCCCGAACGGCTGAAGGTTACTTCCGAAATCATCCCCTCTTTCTGCTTGCAGGGAATAGAGCGGACGATGAACCTCTTCAACAAGCGATGAGTGCGGCAAGAAGAATATGGTGTCACCCGTGGACAGTGGCTGTGTGCAACTGGCTGATGATGATGGCTGTCTTTATGCTGATGCGCCTGTTCTTTTATTGGGTGAACATCGATATGTACCCCGCTGTGAACGGCGCGCATCTGCTTGAGATGTGTCTTGGCGGCATACGCTTCGACATGACCGCCCTGCTCTATCTCAACAGCGTATACCTGCTTCTGATGTTCTTGCCTCTTCCGTGGCAGTGGAGGACGGACAAGACATACCGGCGTGTGGCGTATTGGCTCTTTCTTGTTCCCAATATGGTGGGTATTCTGGCGAATGCGGTTGATACGGTGTATGTGCGTTTCTCTGGTCGCCGTACCACAATGGCTTTCTTCTCGGAGTTTGAGAACGACGGAAACCTCGCCTCTATATTCTTCACGGCGATGGCGCAGTACTGGTACGTGTCGCTTTTCACAATCGCTCTCGTTGTCCTGTTGGTGTTCTGTGTGCGCGCACCCCATATTAGACGGCAGGCGGTTGGCAACGACGCGAATACGGACGGCATCCGGAACGGATGGCTGTACTACGTCAGGGAAACAGTGCTGCTGTGCGTGAGCGTTTATTTTATCGTCATTGGCATACGCGGCGGTTTCGGTGTTTACATCCGTCCTATTACGATGAGCAACGCATTGCAGTACACCAACCGTCCGGCAGAGACGAATGTCGTTCTCAATACGCCATTCTGCTTGATGCGGTCGGTTGAGGGCAGCGTCTATCGCAACCCGGAATACTTTTCGCAGGACGAATTGGAGCGTATCTATACGCCTGTGCATACTCATGGATATGCCGTAGAGAAAGCATCGTTGGCTTTGGAACGGCACTCGCTTTCGGAGAACACAAACGTGGTGGTGTTTATCCTTGAGAGTTTCGCCAAAGAGCATATCGGTTTCTACAACCGCGACTTGGACGGTGGCACATACCGTGGTTATACCCCTTTTCTTGATTCGCTGCTGACTCATAGCACCACCTTTGTGCACTCGTTCGCTATGGGACGCAAGTCAATTGACGCGATGCCCAGTACGCTGGCTTCTATCCCTCGCTTCGGCTCGCCGTACATTCTCACCCCCTATTATACCAACACCATCAACTCACTGGCTTCGTGCTTGCGCGGGAAAGGCTATCAGACTGCTTTCTTCCACGGCGCGCCGAACGGCTCGATGGGTTTCTCTGCATTTGCGCGCAGTTGCGGGTTCGAAGCGTATTACGGTAAGGACGAATACGGCAACAATGCCGACTTTGACGGTTTCTGGGCAATCTGGGACGAGGAGTTCCTGCAATACTATGCCCGTACGATGACCGAAATGCACGAGCCGTTTATGACTGCCGTGTTCACCGCCTCCTCTCACCATCCCTTCCGGGTTCCAGACCGGTATGAGGGCGTTTTCCCCGACGGGCCTTCCTCGCTCCATCGCTGTATCGGTTATACGGACTATGCGCTTCGGCGGTTCTTTGACTGCGCGAAGAGGCAGGTTTGGTACCCGAACACCCTCTTCGTCATAACCGCCGACCATACCAATGAACTGATGCACCCGGAGTATCAGAACGACAA
>JAGCWE010000051.1 GCA_017962005.1 Paludibacteraceae bacterium
ACTGATATGCAGGCGCTTGCTGACCGCAGCAACTGACTCGCCCGATTCCAGAAGTCCCAGAGCCTCATGCTTTAACTCTAATGACACTCTTTGTCTCATAATAAAACAATTATTGTGTCCAATAAAATGGGGTCAGTACACGGTGATGATTCAGCAGAGATAGCGCGATAACATACTAATCACCTACTAATAACATACTACGGTAAGGTGAATGGTAAGAAGAGGGCATAATCATGCTTTCGCCTCATATAGGTTATTCGTTTTTGGGGAAATGAAGCCAAAAGACGGTTTGCTTGGCGCGGGTGAGGGCGGTGTAGGTCCAACGAAGGAATGACGGGTCGGCAGAGACCTCCTCCAACGTGTGTCCCGGATCGATGAAGACGGTGTCCCACTGTCCGCCCTGCGCCTTGTGGCACGTGACAGCGTATGCGAAACGCACCTGCAGCGCCTGATAATATGGCGACTGGCGGACGAGTTCGTTCAACTCCCTTTTGTTTTTCACCTCGGGCCAGTCTTCCGCGACACACTGATAGAGCGTGCGCTGCAGGGCAAGATTGTCCTCCGGCGTGTCCGTGGTGAGGGTGTCCAGCCACAATGTGGCATCCAAGTCGTACTCGTAATCAAGAAGCCTGAGCGATGCGTCCACGAAACGGAAACCGTACATCTCGCGCTCGTTGCGCAGGCGCGTCACCTCCATCGTGTCGCCGTTGGCAAGGAAAGGTATGTCCTGATAGTCATTCGCCCAGAAATAGTTGTTGCGGCTGACCATCAGGCGGTCGCCTGCGTTGAGCAAGTCCTCGCGGAAGAGGACGGACGCGCGTATGCCCTGATTGTAAAGGTTCGTGCGGCGGTTGCTGCGCGTGAGGATGATGGTTTCCGCCATGCCCGTCTGCCGATACGCCTGCTCGAGTGTCTCCTGGAAATTGGCAGGCGAAAGCAGATGCAAGTCCCTGCCTTCGGTGAGGGTGACGCGGCTGTTCTGACGTATATTGGTGGCGTTCTGAAGGACAGTACTTTCCAATGCCTGCCGTGCCACCTGGGTGAGCGAGGCGGTGGTGAGCGTGAGGTCGTACTGCAGCAACACGTCCGGTTCGAGTGCCGGCGATGCGTCCTGACCAACAGGCGGCAGCTGGGCATCGTCGCCGAGCAAGAGAAGAGCGTTGCCGTTGGTAAGGCTGTTATCCTGCGGCGTATAGACGAACCGGATGAGGTCGTCGAGCAGGCTGCCCGTGCCGAAGACATTATCGCGCGAATGACCGACCATACCTGCCTCATCGACTATGAAGAGTGTATTGCGCAGTTTGTTGTCCGCCACACTGAAACGTGCGCCCGTTGGGTCGACAGACGAGGTGGCGCGGTAAATCCAACGGTGGATAGTGAACGCGGGAATGCCGGCATAGTGGGACATGACCTTGGCTGCACGACCCGTTGGGGCAAGCAGCACGCAAGGCATCTCCATTGCCTGCATCGCCCTGACCAATGCCGCAATCACCGACGTCTTGCCCGTACCAGCATACCCTTTGAGCAGGAAAGCCTTCCGATGAGCGGAGGACAACAGAAACTGCGCCAACTGACGCAGAAGCGCCTGCTGGCCGTCGTTGGGCGCAAAGGGCAGGAAGGAGAGTATATGGTCGAAGATGAACTTTTCCACTTTTTTATTTGGCGGTATCAGTCGGTTGCCGTACTTTTGCGGCGCATTAGGGTAAGTCCTATACGACCAGCTCCCTCTGAATTCCCCCAGGTCCTGACCGAAGCAAGGGTAGGAGGTTGTAGCGGTGCGATATAGACCGCTTACCCTTTTTTCGTGGAGGTCAGCGTACTTTCTGTCCTGTCGGGAGATATCTTACGCCGTCGATGACGATGTAGAGCGTGCCGTTGAGAAGCACTTTCTCGCGCTGATGAATGACGGGGAGGTCTTCCGTTCCCGTTTCCTTGCGTTCCTCCTCATAGATTTTCCACGCGTCGGGTATGCCGTAGCCTATCCTATCGTCGTGTTCTGGGTAGAGATGCGCGGACTGGATAATCCGTTCGCGCAACTGCATGGCTGTGAGATGCGGCAGAGCCTGCCATAAGCACGCCGCCATACCCGCTATCCGAGGCGTGGCGAAGGAGGTGCCGTTGCCGATGCGCGTGCCGGGAATGGTGGGGTCGAACACTTGCACTTTGGTTCCGACCGCAGCGACCTCGGGTTTGGGCCTCGGTGCCGCAATCGGTCCGTAACTGGTGAAAGACGACGGGAGCGAGTCTTCGTTGACCGACGCCACGGTAAGCACGGAGTCGGCATCGCCCGGGACAGTGATGCGGTTGTAGTCCGTCTTGTTTCCTTCGTTTCCGGCTGCGATGCAGACCAAACGGTTGTGGCGGGCAGCTTCGGTGGCGGCAACGGCAGCAGGGTTGGTGCCGTCCAGTTCGTCGTAACTGTAAGTTGTCTCAGGGGCATCAAAGCGACTGTATCCCAATGAGATGGAGATGATGTCGGCTCCCAGTTCGTCCGCCAGGCGTATGCCCTTGGCGAGGCGGTCCACTTCGCGGCGGTGCTCGTCGCTCAACTCTTCTGTCCGGATGAGGATGTAGTTCGCCTTCGGTGCGGTGCCGGTGAAATCCTCGCCGTCGTAGAACATCACGGACATGCAGAGCGTGCCGTGGTTGTCAAACTCGCTTTCGGTCATTCCGTATGTGCGGTATTCGTCCTCAATCAAGTCGTAGAATCCGACGATTTGGTCTTGCGGGAAGAACGAAGCAGAGTCGGCTCCGTAGAATCCGCAATCAATCACGGCTATGGTCATTCCCTCGCCTTTGAATCCCGCATCGTGAAGAGGCTGGAGACCCAATATCCACGATAGAATAAACAGAAGTTTCATATTGCAGTTTTGTTATTTAACTTCTTCACCGATGACGGTATATGTTCTGCCGTTGTGCCTGATATACAGTATGCCGTCCTTGACAAATTTGGCGTTTGCGGATTGGTGTATGTCGGTTGTATCGATGCCTGTGGGTGTCTTGTTGGGTATCACGGTAATCGACCAGATGTATGCGCCAGCGTTTTCTTCAGCAGCGGTGCGTGCTATGCGTGCAGGTGCTGAACCGGCAGGTGCACCGTCCAGATAGATAACCACATAGGTGTTCTGCGTTACCGAATAATTAACAGTAGCCTTACCTCTCAAAGCCTGTTCGATGGTGGAAGTGATGTACGCCTCGCCGTACTCGGCTATACGCACTTGGAGCGTATAGCCCGGAACGGTCTGGCAGTCAATCTCTATTGTGCCTTCCCCTGCGGGCAGTTCGAAGGTGATCGTACCGGGCAGGAACGGTTTGAGTGTAGCCGTTCCGCTGAAAGCCTTGCCAAGTTTGGCATCCACCTCGGCGGCGGTGTTGGTGGAAGCCACTTCTATGCGTCCTTCCTCCTTGTTGTAGTTGTCCTTAGCATCTAAAGTAACGCCCAGCATCTCCGACCCGTCGGGTGCTATCAACGAGAAGTCGAAGACGGTTGTTTCATTGCCCGGCAGCGGCTCAAGTTCTTCGGGCTGCTCTTGAGCAAAGTCCTTAACGAGGCGGACAGAACCGCCGAAATAACGACCGTTTTCTGCCTCTGCCTCCAAGTCATAGGCTTTGAAGTTCAGGTTATATGCCTGGCTGTATATATCGGCTGTGGGATCGGATGACCAATAGCGGCCTACCTCATAGCTGACGGAAGTACCTCCCCTGTATCCGGCAGCGGGCAGGAATACAGCACCCGCTTCCTGCATTGCTTTCCACTGCTCTGCCGTATAGGTGTTCTCGGGAACTACATCATACCATGAATATTTTCCGTCAGGTATCATACCAGCCTTGAAGGAGCAATTAGAAGGCAGTGTCCACATATCGGGCAAGATGACAAGTCCTCCTATGTCGTTCACTTTCGCGGCTCCGTATTTTTGTTCAGCGTCTGCGCGTGTGTTAATCAGGTAGCCCCATTCGTCCGAGGTCAGTGTTCGCCATGTGTCCGGGGCATCTGCGCCTATTATATTGGTTCCCCAGTCCACAAAGTCGGCATAATCGTCACCGAGGTAAGTAGCGAGAGTGGGGGCGTTACCTGTACCCCATCCGAACAGGTCTATCCATCCGTCATAGGTGGAGGATATCTTTGCGTTGTTGTTACCTACATAGTCCCACTCGTTTTCTGCAAAACGCCACGTACCGGTTGAGGCTTGGTACTGCAAGTTACCCGGTGAGAAAGTAACTGTTTTGTTTGCTCCCACGGAGAAAGTCCCGAAGTTGTCATCGCTGCCTCCTGTGCTTTTTTCTATGAAAATGGCTGTGATGTCCATATCTTCGGTCAGTTGGATGTAGTGTGGGTTGTCAGTGCTTCCGTCGGACCATTTGCTGAATACATAGTTTTCATCGGGTGTGGCGGTAAGGGTTACTTCAGTACCTTTTGGGAATGTGCCTCCGCCAGTAACAGTACCTTTGCCTTCTACAGCAACAGTCAGTGTGTATTCAGGCGCATCTTCAGGAATACGTACCAGACGCACCGAAAGGCCGTAACTACTGTAGGTGCCATTACTCAAGCTTTCATCCGAATTATTAAAGAAGAAGTAGTTAGTGGAAGCATAGCCGTACGGCAGATTAGAAAAGTAGTAGCCGAAGCCGTTCTGTCCGTTCATTGTAGTGCCTTCTCTATATCCGGCTGCGGGCAGGAAGATGGCACCTGCCATCTCCATACGGTTCCAGTCACGTCTGTTATATACATTTTTATTCCATCCCGACCCGTAGTTGAAAGTCATTCCTGACGGTATTTCCCAGTCATCGGGCAGAAGGATGTATCCGTTTACGCCGTTCACTATGGCACCTCCCCGTCGTCCGAGTGCTGCCGTACGGTTGTTTAAGATATATCTCCATTCTGCCACACTGAGTGTGCGCCATGTTCCCGGTTGGTGGTCTTCTATCTGGTTATATACCCCCCAGTCGGCATACGCATAGTCGCCTTTCAGTCCGTCTTTGCTGTACAGGTAGTCGTTATAGTCTTTGCTTGCCGCCCATGGCTGGTACTCTTTTGCTCCATTGTCCCATCCGCTTGTGCCCCAACCGAAGAGGTCAATCCAGCCGTTGTAGGAATCGGATATGTTCTCGTTGTCCATGCCGGCATTTTCCCACTGGTTGATAGCGAAACGCCATGTTCCCTGTTGTGTTGTACCGTCGGCGCATTGGTGAGTTCCCTGCATGGCATTGAACTGGAGGTTTCCTTGCGAGAACATCATCTGTTCTTCGTCATCGTTGACAGTGAACAGTCCGTTGGGGTATGAGGGTCGTGTGAAATAGCCCTGTTCATTACCGCCTTTGTCCGTGCGTGCGTATGCGTTGTCGATATGGTTCTCGTTGTATGTAGTACCGTTACCGCCTTTCAGTGACGGGCAGTTGTAGAACATGTCATGGGAATCGACGCTGCTTATGTTCCAGTCGCTCTTGCACCAGATAGTGGTGAGGGAAGTGCAGTTGGCGAACATGGATGTCATATTGGTTGCGCTACTGATGTCGAAGCCGTTTACGTTGAGTTCTGTCAGCGCGGGGCAGTCGAAGAACATACCCTGCATATTCTTCACGCCTGCCGTGCTGATAAGCGTGGCATCCAATTGCTGCAAGGAGTAACACCCCATAAACATATACTTCATATCCGTCACTTTGGAGTCGCAATTGATGTTATCCAGTCCTTCAACGGACTCGAGTGCCGTCAGAAATGTTTTGGCACTTCCTCCGCAGAACATATATGCAAGGCTTTTGAGTTTGGCGTTTTTGAACGATTGGTCGATAACGGCTTTCTTTACTTTGCCGGCATATCCTTCAAAGCGCAAGACGGTCTCTTTTTTCAGGGGTGTGTACATTTCCACCGTTCCCTTGCGGTTAAGGCACCGGTCGTCGTAGTAATAGGTAAGTGTGGCAGTTGCCTCATCGAAGACGGTGTATGCCTCATTGATGGTGGTGAAATATCCGGGTGCGTTTTCTTTGTCAGGACGTGCATAGGTTTTGTCGATATTGTTTACGCCGTCGCATTTCGTACCGTTTTCTCCCACCAGCGATGTGCAGCCTTCGAACATCTCTTCCGACTCATCCCCCACTTCCTTGATATTGTTCCAGTCGGAGTTGCACCAGATGGTGGTCAGAGCGGCACATCCCTTGAACATATAACTCATATCCGCCACATATTCGGTGTTCAGGGGGAGAAGGTCAAGGGATTCCAGTGAGGAGCAATACATGAACATACAGCTCATATCCCTCACTTTGTCAGTAACAAGATTGTCCAGACCCTGTATCTCTTTCACGTTGTCCAGTCTGTACTGAACCCACTCCCCTTTCTCATTGTATTCGCTGCTGCCGAAGAACATGTTTCTTGTAGAGACAAGCGCGGTGTCCCTCATCGAATCGTCAATCACCACTTCTTTCACCTTGCCGCAGTAGTCCTTGAAGCGGATTCGCAGTGTCTCGTCCGTCGGATCGTACAGTTCGGTTTTCTCACGTTTCATACGCTTTTTGCCGCAGTAGTAGGTGAGTGTGCCGTTAGAGGATTTGAAACTGGTGTATATCTCTTTCTTGCTTGTAAAGTAACCTTTGTTGTCTTCGCCTCCGTCGGGTTGCGCGAAGGTCTTGCCGGTATCTGTCGCGCCGTCACAGACTGTGCCTTTTCCGCCCGCCAGCGAGGAACACTTTCCGAACATTTCTTCTGATTTCTCTATAGTCTCGCTCTTGCTCCATTCGCTGTTGCACCAGACGGTTGTCAATGCCGTGCAGCCGTAGAACATACGGCTCATGTCCGTTACCTGGCCGACATCAAACGAACAGAGGTTGAGATCCTTCAGACTGGAACACCTCTCAAACATACGGTCCATATATTTCACATTGGCGGTGTTGAACCTGAGCAGGTTAACGGATTTGAGAGAGGAGCAGCCTTCGAACATACTCATCATTGACTTCACCTTTTCCGTATAGAACAGCTTCAGGTCAAGCGATTCCAGCGAGGAGCAATCCGCGAACATAAAAGACATATCCGTCATATTGGAGGTATTGAACTGCCTCAGGTCAATGGATTTGAGCGAAAAGCAGTTGGCGAACATACGGAACGCGCTTTCCAGTAGGGTGGTGTTGAGCGGACGCAGGTCAAGCGACTCAAGCGAGGCACAGCCTGCGAACATGTTTTCCGTCAACTTCACATTGCCGGCGGCTGCGAGGGGGGTCAGGTCAAGGGACTTGAGTGCGGAACAGCCCATGAACATACCGTTCATATCCGTCACTTCGGAATAATTGATGTTCTCTAATCCTTCAATCGTCTCAAGCGCGGAAAGACATGTCAGTGCGCTTCCACCGTATAACATGTTCGCGAGGGAGGTCAGTGCAATGTTCTTGAATGATGGGTCGATTACCGCTTTTTTCACGTGGTCAGCATAGCCGGTGAAGCGCTGGGGGGAAGACTCCGCGTCGGGGGTGAAGGGTTCGGTGATTCCATCGTGTGCGGCGCGCTGGTCGTCGTAGTAATAGGTGAGCGTGCCTGTCGTTTCATCGAACGCCGTATAGGCTTGTGTGACGGTGGTGAAATAGCCGGGTTTTCCGCCCAAGCCGTCCGGACGGGCGTATTTGATATCTGTTATGTCCTCCGTGTATTTCGTTCCGTTACCGCCCTTCAGTTTCGTGCAATATAGGAACATGTCTTGCGTTGATTTCGATACGGAACCTCTGTTCCAGTCGGTAGCAGACAAAATGGATGTCAATTTCTCACAATACTGGAACATACCTTCCATCTTCTTCACTTTGGCGGTATTGAAATTACTCAAATCAAGCGATTCAAGAGAGGAACAGTTGAAAAACATATAACTGACATCTGTCACATTGGCGGTGTTGAATGAACTTAAATCAATACCTTTCAGAGAGGTGCAATTGGCGAACATTCTGTCCATATTGATCACATTAGAGGTGTTGAACGGACTTAAATCAATATAAGATGAAAGAGAGATACAACCTGCGAACATATAACTCATATCTGTCACATTGGAGGTGTTGAACGTATAAAGATTCATACTTACTATTGAGTAACAATCCATAAACATCTCCTTCATGTTCGTCACTTTGGCGGTGGAACAGGACCAAAATGTGCCATGCGACAATTTTTCACAGGATTTGAACAATCCGCTCATATCCGTTACATTTTCCACATTACATAGTGCGAAATCAAAAGATTCCAAAGAGGCACAGCTGCTGAACATTTCTCTCATAGTTGTCACCCTGTCGGTTTTGAACGACGAACTGATTTCATACGATTTCAGAGAGAAACAACGGCTGAACATATAACTCATGTCTGTCACATTAGGGGTGTTGAACGAACGCAGATCAAGAGATTCCAAGGACGAACAATGGCAGAACATATAACTCATATTGGTCACATTAGTGGTGTTGAACGAACGCAGATCAAGGGATTCCAAGGAAGAACAATCCATAAACATACTGCTCATATCAGTCGCATTAATGGTATTGAACGAACGCAGATCAAGGGATTCCAAGGAAGAACACCCACAGAACATACTGCTCATATCCGTCACATCATCGGTAACGAGATTTTTCAACCCCTGTATTTTCGTCATGAAAAACAAGGAATTTGTTTTGTTATAAAACATGTTTTTGGTAGAGGTGAGCCTTGCATTCTGCATAGATTCATCAATTATCGCTTTCTCAACATCGCTGTGATAGGATTCGAAGCGATTGTAGAAATCAGGGAGATACCTTTCAATGACACCTGTACGCGAACTATACAGGTCATCGTAATAATAGGTCAGTGTGTGGTCTTTTTCATTGTATTCCGTATAAACCACTTCTTCTGGTTGAGGTGTGGAAGAAAAATATCCGGGTTTGCCGTCCAATCCGTCCAACCGGGCATATTCTATGTCGATGTTGTATCTTCCATAACACTCTGTACCCTGTTCGCCACTTAAAAATTCGCAACCGGCAAAAATGCATCTTGCATTGTCAGGATCGGAAATCTTCCATTCGCCGGGACAAAGAATAGTTCTTAAAAAACGGCAGTTATTGAACATATAAAGCATTGTCAGTACATTGGCAGTGTTGAAATTCTTTAGGTTAAGTATTCTTAAAGAACCACAGCCAGAGAACATATGGTTCATATCCATTACCTTGTCGGTGTTGAACGAACTGAGGTCAAGCGAAGTAAGTGACGAACAGTTTTCGAACATATAATTCATACCCTTCACATTGGCGGTAATGAACATGCTTAAATCAAGGGATTTTAGAGCGGAACAACCACTGAACATATGGCTCATATTGGTCACCTTGGCGGTATTGAACGAATTGAGGTCAAGCGAGACAAGTGACGAACAGTCATTGAACATTAGGCTCATATCCTTCACATTGGCGGTTTTGAGATTTTCCATTCCCTGAATTTCCGTCATTTTGTACAAACGTGGCGATGTGCCTTCAAACATTCTGGATGTCGAAGTAAGCATAGTGTCCCTCATTGACTTGTCAATCCTTGCTATCAATACTTTGTCGTTATAATTGTTGAAGCGTATTGCATCGGGGTCATTCACAGGGTCATAGATTTCGGTGGTTTCTCCTGCAGATGTCCGTTCCTCCCGCCGGTCGTCGCAGTAATAGGTAAGGGTACCCGTTGATTGGTCGAAGGAGGTGTAGACCTCTTTTTGAGCGTGCGCACTGATGCCGAGCCATGTCAGCACAAACAATAAGAAGAACTTGATTGTTTTCATTTTGGGTATGTTGTTAAGTGTTTATAATATACGTAACTGAATATTGTCATTAATTGTTTCTGTCCGTATAATGCTCCGAATCCGGCACAGAGCAGAAACAAATACGCGTCAAAGGTACGAATTTGTTTTCTATTGCCAAAATAAATATGGTAAAAAAGGAAGGGCAAGCGACAATAAGAAAATCAGTAGGCGGTGGAAGATGCCGGATAGGATGTAAGCGTTCGAGATGGTAATTATTGTATGATGCAGCCCGGTCGGGTTATTTTTGATAATCCCGTACTGCTTGAATGATGGTCTTTTTCATTTCCTCCCATGAGGAGTCAATAAACATCTTTAGCATATCATTCATTTCGGCATCCTCGAAATAGGTCATACTCAACAGCGCACGATATTCGGAATGTTCGGGGTACTTTTTTTTGTAGAAGTCCATTATATCCGCCAACGAATAGTGTTGCAACAAGACATACAAGTCAATAAAATCCTTTCTTGTTCCCTTCCCGATAATAGCGTTCACTTTCATAGCAGCAATATCCTTATCCGAAGCCAGTACAAAACCATCGCCAAATATCGGTTCGTCAATCCACGGATAGCGACTATAGTCCACAAAATCCACCTTTACTCCATCAATCTCCATCTGCAAAATCAAGTTAGAACGGTTATGTACCATCCCTTTCCCTTCTTTGCATATCAAGGCGATAAGTTCTTCTTTATCTTGTGGTAGCCGTCCGAAGAAATCCAAGTCGATGGATTGCCTATGGCCGTATTGGAGTGCCAAAGCGGTTCATCCCACCAGTCTCGTTTCGATCAGTTCATGATGAGCCGCAAGACGTTTTAAGAGTTCCAAGGTGTTGGGTTGGATTGTCTGAATTGCCAGCATCGGTAATCTTCTTTACGTGTATTAGACATAGCACAGACAAAAGCGAGTGCCATCGGGTCGAGTGTGCGTAGTCTCTTGCAATCTGCGACAATGCGCTCCATACCGTAGTAGTCGCGTGTGAGTCTCCAGTCTTGCAAAGTGCCATGCTCTAAGACTCGCTGAATCAATCCCGCAGAGTGGCGCTCTGTATCAATATGCTCCCTGTCCATATCCCAAAAGATGACGGGGGTTAGTTGCGATATGTAAGATGAAGCGGACATTCGTCAAACATTTACGGCGGCAGATGTACAGAGCAAAAAGGATATATGCAAGGTAGAAAGGTAATTTTTGCGGTAAATGATTGTCAGGGTAGGGTGTGAGGTGCCCCCATTTTATTGGACGGGGTTAGTAAATATTGTTGGCCGTATGCGTGTTCATCGACAAGTTGTTCATATAGGTCTGCCTGTATTGTACAGGACTCATGCGCAGACGCAGCTTGATACGGTCGTTGTTGTAA
>JAGCWE010000052.1 GCA_017962005.1 Paludibacteraceae bacterium
GTTGCCACGTCGCCAGGTTTGTACGTGCCGTCACCTGTCACCGTGCCTTCGCCTTCGGTCGTCACGGACAGGGTGTATTCTTTCTGTATATCCCGCACAAGGAGGACGGAAGAGCCGGTATAGCGGAGGGTTCGCTGCCAGTTCATGTAGTACGAAATGAACTGCATGCCGTAGGCATGTTCGGAACTGCATGCCGTGGATGTCCAGTAGAAGCCAAACGTGCCCGTGCCGCGCATAGACGTGCCGTTGCGGGTTCCGGCACAGGGAAGGAATACGGCACCGTTATCCTCCATAGCCTCCCACTGCTTACCCTCGTATATGTTCGTGACAGCGACCATACTCCAGTCTTTCCAGTCGCCCGCCATCGTCATTCCGGGTGCGAAAGAGCAGCCGTCCGGCAAAGTCCACTTGTTGGGAAGAAGTACAATGCCCGTCACCCCGTTCACTTTGGCTGCGCCGTACTTGCTGCCGGCATTGGGGCGGGAGCCGAGAAGGTAAACCCACTCATCCTTGGTCAGTGTGCGCCAGGTGCCGGGAGCATCATCGCCTATCTGATTATATACACCCCAGTCTGCGTATGCACAATCACCCGTGAGGTTGTTGGACGGACTGGTGCCCGGATAGTAATCATTGCAATTAACACTCGCTCCCCACGGATTGTATTCATACGCGCCGCTGATCCAGCCGCTCGTCCCGAAACCGAACAAGTCTATCCAACCGTCGTAGTTGTAACTAAGCTGGCGGTTGTCGCCGTTCTGTACAGTACCGCCGATTACGCAGCCTTCTTCGGTGTCGGTTTGCCCGTATCCCAAGCCGATTATATCCCACTGGTTCTCCGCGAAACGCCACGTGCCGGGGAACATATATCCATCACACAGAGGACTTTCTGCACTTAGATGACTGCCCTCTGCGGCATTGAACTGCAGGTTGCCCGGGGAGAAGATTACTTTCTCTGTCGCACTGACGGAGAAGGCACCGAATGTGTCATCGTCTTCCGTGTTGTCGTCGCCGTCACCGATGTCATTCATTTCGGTAAACAAAGCGGTGTAGGTCAGGTTCTGGGTCATCTTAATGGAGCGAGGATTGGAGGTGTTGCCGTCCGACCATTGGACGAACTGCCATCCTTCTTCGGGAGTGGCGACGAGTGTCGCTTTTTCGTTCTCCTTATACGTGCCGGCTCCACGCACAACGCCTTCCCCTTCGGTGGTTATGGTCAAGATATAACTGGGAGCAGGCAATTCTGAAACCAAACGCACAGCTTTGCCGGTACAACTGAAATGTGTCATTTGATTCCCGAACAAGAGATAGGATCCGAATATCACAGGATATGCCAGTAAACTTGGCATAAAAAACGAAGAAGACCAGTAATGACCGACTAGACCAAAATAGATGACATTGGTCAACTCGCGGTAACCCGCTGCGGGAAGAAAGACCGCTCCGTTATCCTCCATCGCTTGCCATTTATCGCCATCATAGTAATTCGATAGCACAACACGATTCCATACTTGACCGCTATTCACAAAATTCGTATACTCCTCCGTGCCTTCCTCAAGAGGAGTCACTACATCTACCATACCTGGCTCAAAATCACAACCGTCGGGCATTGTCCATTTGTCCGGCAGGATGACCATACCTACCATCCCGTTCACCTTTGCCGCACCATATTTGTTGTTTGCATTTGGACGCTCATAGAAGAGGTAGCCCCACTCGTCAGAGGACAGCGTGTGCCATGTATTGGGAGCATCGCTGCCTATCCAGTTCGTACCCCAATCTGTGAAATTCGCATATTCACTCATGTTGTCGTGTGATTTGGTTGGCGCATCACCCGTCCCCCAACCGAACAAATCTATCCAGCCGGTATAGGTGTCGCTTATCTGTCGGTTGTCGCTGCCCTTTACAGTTCCGCCGATAAAGCAGTACTCTTCTTCATTGGTCACACCGTAGCCTATGCCGACTATGTCCCACTGATGCTCGGCAAAGCGCCATCTGTCGGTGGATGCCTGGTACTGCAGATTGCCCGGGGAGAATGTCACCTTCTTCGTTTCGCTGACGGAAAACACACCGACACCTTTGGTGTTGACCGTCATGCTTGCGGGCAAATAGAAACCGATGCTGTCCACTTCCGAAACGGAGAACGGGACGTATGTGCCGTCGGTCTTCCATACGTACATGTTTTGTTGGGCGCTCAACGTCCCGACTGTCATTATTATGGCTATGACTGCCATTAGAATCTTTTTCATGTATATTGTTGTTTATTGGTTTACATTATCTCTCGGAGAACCATTCCTCTTTCACCTTTCACGTATCATCTGCCCTTGGGCATTATATACATTGCCGTTGCTGCGTATGTAGAGGATGCCCTTGTCAATGTACTTGTAGGCACCGGAATGTTCTGACAACTGCTCGTTGTCAATTGTCCATTCCCCGCTTTCCACACCATCTACCACGATACGGACGCGCTGCGGAGCCTGAGGGTCTTCATCGCCGCCTTCTTCTATAACCGTCCCACTGCGGAAGAAACCTCTGTACGCGCGCACGACGGTGCCTGTCGTGGTGTTTGGATGGTAAATCATGTTGTTTTTCAGACCGAGATACGTGGACCCGTGCAGGATGCCCGTACGCAATGTGCCAACTAAATAGATATTGCCGCGTCCTGTACCGTCATTGTGACCTTGCAGCGTCGCTATGTCCCCGTTGTCCCCGCTTGTGTCGATGGTCACGTTAGGGAACACGAACGAGGTCTTCGTTGACAGTTTGGAGTTGGCGTTCACGATATACCCCTTGCCTGCCTCGATGGTCTGTGCGGTCGAGAAATATGCGGTGATGACGGAGGATGTTACCTCGGCATATTTGAACTCGAACACGCGCCCGTACAGACCCAATGACATCATCAGCGCTTTTCGCACGTCGAAAGGAAGACACAGCGTCGACCACTTGCCGGTGGTGAACTGTCGGTTCAGCGTCGCGGTATTGACGGTAACGCCGTTGTAGTCCTCTGCGAACTGTGTGTAATAGTCTGCGTCTTCGTTCTCCAGCAGTACGATGTCGGACGACAAGGGAACCTCGCCGAAGACGCAGGTCTTCACGTGGCTCATCTCGGCGTTTCGGATGTCGTGTACAAGGAAAGTGGTTACGCCGTCGGTGGTCTGGAGGGTCAGACGCGGGTAGTTCTCTAATAGGAAGTTCTGTTGTTGCCCGTTCTGGCCTATCGCCACAAACCCCGTGCGTGTCTGCTGTGCGGAGAGGCTCAGAGCCATACCGCCAAACAGCAGAAACAATAGTCCTTTGTGTTTCATGATTGTTTATGTTTTTGGTTGATTATTATGTTTTGGTTGTTATGTTGTCAGGTTTGGCAATGGATGAGCTGCTTTCGGCTTGTGCTGTCCGCTTCTTCCTTGTCCGTATTTGTCAGATTAAGGGGACGGTTCTGTGCAATCTGATTAATCTGTGGATTACTGTTTGTCAGCGGATTTGGCAGTTTCTCCTTCAAATAGATGAAAAGCGTGAAGTTCACTTGTTCTTCACGCAGACAAAGGGCTTCGCAATCCCCGTACTTAGTAGAAAAACAACCGAAGTCCACGCCCGATATACTCTGCCCTCCCACCCGTTAAGACGGGCGTGGGATGTGAATATACCAACGGGACATTCATTGTTGCTGTCCGGACTAAGTACAAAATATTGCGAAGATTTTTGTCAGTCGCAAACAGCGTTCAACAAACGCCTTTTCATTATGTCCATCCTTTTACGCAGTGATGTGGCGCACCGCTTTTTTACGCTGACGTCATCATCGGCCCATTTTATGTCAGGAGCATGACGGTATATATCTCTATACACTTCCGCGAATCTGCCCGCAAAGATAGTTGGTTTTTCGGATGTACACAATATTCAAAAAAAAACAGGACAAAAGACAAAGAGAAAAATAAATTTTTATACGCCGAATGATTGCTTCTTAAAACATTTTGTCTATCTTTGCAACAAAATTGCATTTGCTGTTGGACAGTATAGATTATTCATCCTGTCAAGACACACTTTTTTGAGAATAGTATTTACCTTAAATTATAAGAAACAGATTAAACACATGAATTTTCAAATCATTCAACCCGCCGAAGCCCTGCGGCCGTATATTTGCCGCTATGTGTTTGTCAGAGCGGACGGTTCTACCGACACGATGACCCCACCGGCAGACGACCAGCGTTTTGTGAATGGCAAACACGTACAGCCGCTGCTTCCCAACTACGGCAGTTTCATATTCATGCGCAACGCCGTGGTGGAAGTAGCCGGCAAGCAGAGCGACGAGCTGCTTCTGTTAGGGGCTAACCAGACTACTCTCGGTCTTACGACCGTCAAAGGGTGGTTCGAGGGTATGATGATGGATTTCCAACCCGGAGGTATGCATGCGCTGTTAGGTATCGACCTGCAACAGTTGGCAGGACAAGTGCTACGGGTAAGCGAATATGCCGACGAAGGTTTGAAATATTGCGACCGGATATTCAAATCCACTCCGCGTGCGGAAGACATAGTACCGCTGTTAGATGCTTTCTTTCTCGGTCGTCTGCCCAAAAAGGAAGACTATAACTATACCCGTATCTGCCGTGTGGTGAGTGCCTGCGACCAAGCAGAATGTGCTATCTCTGCGACAGATATGGCGTCAGTGGCATGTATAGGCGAAAGGCAGTTCCTGCGCATATTCCGTCAGTATGCAGGCATAGCACCGAAGCAGTATATCCGCCTGAGACGTTTCCACCGCACTATACAGGATATGCAGACGCAATCGGCACAAGGCAAGACCATTGACCTATTGGCAACCGTATTGCGTCACGGCTATTACGATTTGAGTCACGCAGCATTGGAGTTTCAGCAAATGGGCTGTGTGTCACCCGGTCAATTCCGTATGCTCGGCATCCCTCTAACGGCAGATTTCTCTGTCTTTTTCGCATAAGAAACGGCAAATGTCCGTTTTTTCATATTCCAGATTCCGCAATGGCAGTACTTTTGCACCGTATTTCCAAATCAAAACAATTATGAAAGCAAAAGACGCTGTCCAATTAGGTTTTTGGGTGTTATTGACATTTATTCTTACGGCACACTGCTCTGCAGAGACTATTCACGGTACGGTAATCGATTCGCGAGGTCAGGCTATGCCTTTTGTGACCATATCCGTGCTGTCAACGGACTCTACCCTGCTGACAGGCACTATTACCAACGACGACGGGTCGTACACCGTGGAAGTACAGGCTAAAGACTATATTCTGCAAGCCTCGTATATAGGTTATCAAACGGTATTCGGAGGTCCGGATTTCGTACTGCATGAAGAGACGGAGCGGCTACAGGAAGTAGAGGTCAAAGCCAAGAAACCTCTGATAGAACGTCAGATGGACAAATTAGTGGTAAACGTGAGCGCGTCGCCTCTCTCCGCCGGCAGCAACGGCAACGATATCCTGCGCCGTGCTCCGGGCGTGCGTATAGACAAGGACGGGAACATAACCGTAAACGGCAAAGCAGTGGAAGTGTGGATAGACGGCAAGCCTTCGTACTTGGGCGGGCAACAGCTAAAAGCCATGTTAGACGGCACAGACGGAAACACCATCGAGAAAATAGAGATTATATCCAATCCTTCCGCCAAATACGATGCGTCGGGACAAGGAGGCATAATCAATATCAAGACCAAACGCAACATGTCGAAAGGTCTGAACGGCATGCTCTCTGCGGGCTACGGAGGTATGTATTTCGGCGACGTTAAACGTTGGCTGAACAGGGACATGGTATCGCTTAACCTCAATTACCGAGGCGCAAAGACCTATACATTCGGTCAGCTGACCCAAGTATTCGCACAGAATGACATAGACTTCGAGACGGGACGCGAACTGCCTGCCACCGATACCGATCCGGCTGTCTCCAACTATTCCAAATCGGGTTACAATGCGGACTTCCAATACTACATGATGAAGGTCGGCAACGACTGGTACATAGACTCCGCCAACACATTCGGTTTTATTCTGCAAGTGCCTTATATGGATATCCGTCAGGAAATCATGCCCGGTCGCAATACAGGCTACACGGTACGCGGCAACGACACCGTGTTCAGCACGACAGATACGCACACGCATACCCGCGCTCCGCAACACACAGCCAACCTCAACTACACCCGCACGTTCTCCGAAGCGTTAGAGCGCGAACTGACTGTCAATGTGGATTACAACCGGTACACCACCCGCTCGCTCAACCATCAGTTTACCGACTTTGGCAAACAGTCAGTGGGACTTGATATAAACACTCATCAGACGGCAGACATCTACTCCGCCAAGTTGGACTTCCAGACCAAGTTCTGGCAAACAGGCACTATCGAATCGGGTGTCAAATACGCACTCTCGTCCACCGACAACCACATGACTACCGATTCGGTGCTCAACAATACCAGCCTCGGTCAGACTCCTTCGGATTTCCTTTACCGTGAACATGTTGCCGCAGCCTATATCTCTGCGGGCAAGCAATTCGGAGAGCATTGGACGGTCAAGTTAGGTCTTCGCGGAGAATATACCTACAGTCACGGCAACTGGAGCAGTGCTGACTCCGTCACCAACAAATCGTATTTCGACCCCTTCCCGACGGCATACGTGGGTTACACCACCTCTCCGTTAGGCAAGATAGCACAGCCCGTCAGCGTTTCGGCATCCTATACCCGCCGTATCAAACGCCCTAACTACTGGATGCTCAACCCCTTCCGCACATACGTGGATGCCTACAGCTACCAAGAAGGCAACACTAACCTGTCGCCTGAGTTCAACAACGACGTGGAAGTGCATTTCAGTTGGACGCAATACCTCAACCTGACATTCAACTTTGCGCACACGCAAGGCATGTTCTCGCAAAAGACCACTATCCTTCCCGACGGCAGAGGTCAGTTGCAATGGACTAATTTCGGTACGTGTACCACCCACGGCGGCAATCTGTCGCTTACCGAAATACCGATTGTACCCAAATTCAACAAAGATGAGAACGGCACAAAGACGTTACAGGGAGCGTGGTTAGCTCTCACCGTCAATGCAGGCTGGTACCATTTTCTCAACAAGTCGTACGAACTCAAGCAGGACGGCACTCCCTCTTATCAGTTAGGCAACCA
>JAGCWE010000053.1 GCA_017962005.1 Paludibacteraceae bacterium
CGGCAGCCAGTTCGGTTCGTTTCTTAAAATAGGTAACATATTCGTAAGGTTTTATTAGTTGACTTTACTGTCAGTGTTCGGTGCGCTCTCGGTAGCGCTTGCCCGGACTGACTTCACCCTTTGTTTCGCAATCTCCGTGCCAATCCTTATAGACTGCCAAACAACTGCCAAAATGGCAGTTTGCGTACTATTAGTCGTAAAAACGAGCGAAAACAGACGGCACCTGTTGGAAGTAACAAAAGAAAACCGTACTTTTGTGCGCTTTTTGTCCTCTTGGGCAGATGCGGCCTGTATTGACCCTATACACAACATAACCAATACACATATTTTATGATTAACTCACAAGACATCAAGAACGGCGTTTGCATCCGTATGGACGGCCGTCTGTATTTCGTTATCGAATTCCTGCATGTAAAACCCGGTAAGGGCAACACCATTATGCGCGTCAAGTTCAAGGACGTAGTGGACGGACGTGTTCTCGAACGCCGCTTCAATATCGGTGAGAAACTGGAGGACGTACGTGTGGAACGCCGCCCCTACCAGTACCTCTACGCTGACGGACAGGACTATATCTTCATGAACCAGGAGACCTACGAGCAGGTGCCCATCGCCCACGACCTTATCACGGGTGTGGACTTCCTCAAGGAAGGCATGGTGTGCGACGTCGTTTCCGATGCTTCCACCGATACCATCCTCTTTGCCGAACTGCCCACCAAGGTGGAACTCGCTATCGCATACACCGAGCCCGGTCTGAAGGGCGACACCGCTACCAATACCCTCAAGCCCGCCAAACTGGAGACGGGTGCGGAGATTCGCGTACCGCTCTTCATCAACGAGGGAGAGATTGTTCGCGTTGACACGCGCGACGGCAGTTACTGCGAAAGAGTGCGCTGATGCCCGTTTATTTCGCTCCAGGGAGAGTCAACCTCATAGGCGAACACACCGACTACAACAGTGGGTTCGTCTTTCCTTGCGCGTTGGATTTCGGCACAAGGCTCACTGTCACGCCCAACGGCGGAAGGACGCTCAGGTTCCGCTCGGAGAACATGCCCGGACAGGTCGAACTGCCCATAGACAGCCCTTTCAGGCCGCTGCCGGACCGTTCGTGGGTCAATTACCCACTCGGATGCATAGCGCAACTGGCGGAGCAGGCGGGCGGACTGGATACGGGGTACGACCTTCTCTTTGACGGCAATGTGCCGCTCGGAGCGGGTCTGTCTTCTTCGGCTTCCATTGAGGTGGTCACGGCGTATGCTTTCAACGACCTGTTGCAGCTCAACCTTGATAGGAAGCGGCTGGCACTCATTGCGCAGCAGGCGGAGCACACCTACGCGGGAGTCAACTGCGGCATCATGGACCAGTTCGTTTCCGCATGCGGCAGACAGGACAACGCCGTCTTCCTCAACTGCGACACCTTGCAATTTGACTATGTGCCCTTGCGGTTGGACAACGTGTCCATCGTCCTGACCAACAGCCACAGCCCCCACAGGCTTGATGCGGGCACATACAACCGCCGGGTAAGCGAATGTAAGGAAGCGGTGCGGGCAATCAGTCACGTCAGGCCCATACGGCAACTTGCCGACCTCAGTGTCAGCGACTTCAACGATCTGCAGTCCGCCATCACGGACGAGGTCATACTGCGCCGTGCACGCCACGTCGTCACGGAAATCCAGCGCACGCGCGATGCCGTCACTGCCCTGAAGGACAACAATCTGGCGCTGTTCGGACAACTGATGAACCGGAGTCACCAGTCCCTGCGGGACGACTACGAGGTGACGGGTATTGAACTCGACACGCTTGCGGAGACTGCATGGAACGTTCCCGGAGTCATAGGAAGCCGTATGACGGGAGGCGGATTCGGAGGATGCACCGTCTCGCTTGTTAGGAACGAAGCGGTTGACCTTTTCCGGCAGACTGTCGCCACTGCATACAGGCAGGTGACTGGGCTGCAGGCGGAATTTTATATAGCGCGGACAGGCGACGGGGCAAGGATGCTCTCGTGATTCCCGTAGCGCGGACAGATTTATCTGAATAACAACTTTAAAGACTATATAGCAATGCAAATCACAATGTCAGAGGTGCAGAACCTCCAAGCACAAATCACTCTCGTGATGCAACCCGAAGACTATCAGGAACAGGTTGAGAAGGAAATCAGACAACTGCGGCAGAAAGCACAGATACCCGGATTCCGCGCGGGCAATGTGCCCAAAGGGCTTATTCGCAAGATGTACGGCAAGAACGTACTCGCGGATGTCATCAACAGGGAGCTGGGTACTTCCCTCCAGAAGTACATTGAGGAGCAGAAACTCCACGTTCTCGGTGAGCCTCTGCCCAACGAGGAGCAGAATCAGAAAGTGGATCTGGAGTTCGACAGCACCTTTACCTTTGTCTTCGATATCGCGCTTGCACCCGAACTCGATACCAAGATGACCGCCAAGAACAAGATTACCTACTACCGCGTAAAGGTTACCGATGAGATGGTTTCCAGGCAGGTCAGCAACTACGCCGACAGATACGGCTCGTATCTGGATGCGGACGACGTGCAGGAGAACGACATAGTTCGCGGAGTCATCAGGGAGGACAAGGAGGAAGGTATCACCAAGGAGGACGCGGTTATCTATCCCCGTTACATCAAGGATGCGAAGATTAAGAAGAAGTTCATCGGACTCAAGAAAGAGGGGACTGTCACCTTCAATCCTATGAAGGCTTTTGAGAGTGAGACGGAAGTCGCTTCGCTGCTTGGTATCGACAAGGAGGTTGCCAAGGGACTCACCACGGATTTCACGTTCACTGTCACTTCCGTTTCGCGCCATCAGCCTGCTGCTATCGACGGGGAACTCTTTGCCAAGATTTACGGTGAGAACAACGTCAAGGACGAGGCGGACTTCCGTCAGCGTGTCCGTCAGGAGATACAGGACAACATGGACCAGGACAGCGAATACAGGTTCGGATTGGATGTCAGGGAGGCACTGATGAAGAAAGTGGAGAAAGCCGAACTCCCGCAGGAGTTCTTGCGCCGCTGGGTCAAGACCAACAACGAGAAGATGACCGATGAGGAGATTGACAAGAACTTCCCGCAGATGATTCTTGAGCTTAAATGGCAGCTCGTCAAGGACCAGCTTATGAAACAGCTCGACATCAAGGTCGAAAAGGAGGACGTTGACGCATACGCAAGGAAGGTTGCCAGAATGCAGTTCATGCAGTACGGACTGATGCACGTTGAGGACCAGTACCTTGACAACTTCGCACAGGAGATGCTCAAGAAGGATGACCAACTCCGTGGCATCGTCGAAAGGGTGGCTGAGGAGAAGATATATGCGGCTGAGAAAAAGATTATGAAAGTCGAGGAGAAGGAAGTCTCGCAGGAGGATTTCAACAAGCTCTTCGCCTGAACATTCTAAAACATTCCGCGTAATGCACGTGCATTTTATCGCTATCGGAGGCGCGGCCATGCACAACCTTGCCATGGAACTCGCCGCCCGGAAGAATTATACGGTAACAGGGTCGGATGATGAAATCTTCGACCCTGCTCTTTCCCATCTGCGTCAGGCAGGACTCCTTCCCCCTGAGATGGGGTGGCATCCCGAGAGGATAACGCCTGACGTTGATGCTGTTATTCTCGGTATGCACGCCCGCGAGGACAACCCCGAACTGGTGCGTGCCCGGGAACTTGGCATACCTGTCTATTCCTTCCCGCAATACCTCTACGAGCAGACCAAGGACAAGACCCGCATTGTGGTGGCGGGGTCGCATGGCAAGACCACCACGACCGCTATGATTCTGTATGTCCTCCGTCAGCTTGGTATCGAGACCGACTATATGGTTGGTGCGCAGATTGAGGGGTTCGAGCGGATGGTGCGTCTTTCCGATACCGCCAGGTACGCGGTCTTTGAGGGGGACGAGTACTTGACTTCGCCGCTTGACAGACGTTCCAAGTTCCTTTGGTACAGACCCCATATCGCTATCCTCACGGGCATAGCGTGGGACCATATCAATGTCTTTCCCACGTGGGACTTGTACGTGGATACGTTCAGGCAGTTCACCCGCACTGTTGACGGCACACTCATCTATTTCCGGCAGGACCCCACGCTTGTCAGGCTGGCGGAAGAGGCTGGAGGCAGCATCCGGTGCATACCTTACGATGCATACAGCGGCGACGTGCCGATGCAGGTTTTCGGACGGCACAATATGCAGAACCTTCAGGCGGCTTGCCTTGCCTGTCAGCAGATAGGGGTGCAGCCTGAGGTCTTCTATCAGAAGATAGCATCTTTCACGGGAGCCAGCAATCGCCTTGAGAAGATAGCCGAGACAGCGGATTTTGTCGCCTACAAGGACTTTGCGCACTCGCCCAGTAAGTTGCGCGCCACTATCAACGCCGTGCGTGAACGCTATCCGGAGCGCAGGCTCATAGCATGTATGGAGTTGCACACCTTCTCCTCGCTCACGGCGGACTTCTTGCCGCAGTATAAGGACACGATGGAGCAGGCGGACGAGGCCATTGTCTATTTCAATCCGCACGTCATACAGCACAAGCACCTTGCGCCGGTATCTGCCGACGATGTGAGAGACGCTTTCGGTCCGGACAGGCTCCGTGTCTATACCGACAGCAGTCTGCTACAGGCCGATCTCCTGCGGAAAGACTGCCGCAATACGGCGCTGTTGCTTATGTCAAGCGGCACGTTCGATGGGCTTGATGTATCCGCCCTTGCACAAACCATGGCGCGTAACAATATGTAACACTTGCAAACACTCTTCCAATGTCACCCGAAAAACAACAGCAGCGCGACCACCTCTATATGAAGATGGCGCGCACATGGTCAGAGAACTCCTACTGCCGGCGTAGGCAGGTGGGCGCGCTCCTTGTCAGTGACAATATGATAATCTCTGACGGATACAACGGCACGCCGTCAGGCTTTGAGAACAACTGTGAGGACGACAACAACGTCAGTTTCCCCTACGTGCTTCATGCCGAGGCGAACGCCATCACCAAGGTGGCGCGCTCCAACAACTCCAGCAACGGTGCCACACTCTATGTCACGGCGTCGCCTTGCATGGAATGTGCCAAGCTTATCATCCAGTCAGGCATTCAGCGGGTCGTGTATGGCGAGCAGTACCGCTTGATGGACGGTGTGGAACTGTTGCAGAAAGCAGGCATTCAGGTGGATTTTATGCCCTTTGACAAAGCGTAATGGCACGTATTTTGTACCGTTTCGATGGTACAAACTGTTAATTCTTTTTTGGTACAATGAAAAAATACATCTTCCCAACTATCGCTGTCATCACGCTTGTTCTGGGCTTCTTTGTCGGAAACGCCGTTTCCAACAGGGCGCAGGCACAGAAAATGATTATCAACAACGGGCAGGTCTTTCTCGAACCCACCAAACTGGACCAGCTTCTCCTGCTGCTGCAGAAAGGCTATGTCGAGCCTATTGACATTGATTCGCTCACCGAGGAGGTGATGACGGATGTCGTGCAGAAACTTGATCCGCACTCAGCCTATATCCCGAAAGAGGACTTGGAGATGGTTAACTCGGAACTTGCTGCCAGTTTCTCCGGTCTAGGTGTGCAGTTCCATATAGAGAACGACACAGTCAACATTGTCAGTGTCGTATCTGGCGGACCGAGCGAGGGTGTGGGTATCTTGGCTGGCGATAAGATAATTGAAGTGGATGACAGTGTTTTTGTCGGCAAGAGAATCAACAACGAGAAGGTGATGCACACCTTGCGCGGCGAGAAAGGCACGCAGGTGAAACTCGGTATCCGCAGGTCGGGAACGGATGAGACACTCCGTTTCACCATCACGCGCGGGGAAATCCCCACGTGGTCCGTGGATGCCAAGTTCATTATCGAACCCGAAAACAGCAAGCAGAAGATAGGTTTCGTGCGCATCAACAAGTTCGGGGAGAAGACTTACGAGGAGTTCCTTTCTGCCCTATCCTACCTTCGCGACCAGGGAGCGGAAGCCTATATCATCGACCTGCGTGAGAACTCGGGAGGATACATGCAGGAGGCGATCAGCATGGCGAATGAGTTCCTTGAGGACGGAGACCTCATCGTCTATTCGGAAGGAAGGGCATACCCCCGTATGGAGTCGCGCGCGACTGGCAATGGGCGGTTCAGGAAGGACAGGATAGTTGTCCTGATTGACAACTTCTCCGCCAGTGCCAGTGAGATTTTCGCAGGCGCAATGCAGGATAATGACCGCGCAACCGTCATTGGAAGACGCTCTTTCGGTAAAGGACTTGTGCAGCAGCAGATACCCTTCTCCGACGGTAGCGCGCTCCGTCTGACCGTGGCGAGGTACTATATCCCGTCGGGCAGATGCATACAGAAACCCTATAGACGAGGCGAGCAGGAGGACTACCAGATGGAACTGTTGGAACGCTTCAACCATGGCGAACTCTTCTCGCAGGACAGCATTCACTTTACGGACACTACCAAGTACTATACCAAGCGCGGACGCATAGTGCATGGCGGAGGAGGCATTATGCCCGACATCTTTGTCGGCAGGGACACCACTCTCTATACCAAGTACTTCAATCAGGTTGCCAACCGCGCATATACCTATCAGTTTGCCTACCACTACGTGAACCGCCACCGGAAGGAACTGGAGAAGTACAAGACCTGGCAGAGTCTTGAGCAGCATCTCATAAAAGCCGGCTGGATGCCCGATTTCATCGCCTTCTGCCAGAAGAAAGGTGTGGAGCCCGTTGAGAAGGACATCGCCGTGTCAAAGCCTTTGATAGAACGCCTCATCAATGCCTATATCGTCCGCAATATACTTGGCGATGAAGGCTTCTTCCCGCTCTTTGAACGCGATGACGATATCACCAAGCGCGCCATCCGATACATCACAACAGGCAAATAGATAATCCTTATGCACGCTATCGCACCCTCTGTCCTTAGTGCCGACTTCGGCAACCTCCAGCGTGAGATTGAGCGCATCAACCGCAGCGAAGCCGACTTCTTCCATGTCGATGTCATGGACGGCACGTTCGTGCCCAACATCTCTTTCGGATTCCCCGTGATGGAAACACTCAGAAAGTACGCCGACAAACCCTTGGACGTGCATCTGATGATTGTTCACCCGGAGAAATACGTGGAGCGTTTCTGCGATGCAGGGGCGTGGAGCGTAGGGTTCCATCTTGAGGCGGTTGATGACCCGATGCCCATACTTTCGCTTATCCGTGCAAAGAAGGTGCGTACCTGCCTCACCATCAATCCCGACATTGATGTTCATCGGCTTGACCCGTATCTGGATAAGGTGGATATGGTTCTCCTTATGTCTGTCTTCGCGGGATTTGGAGGACAGGCGTTCATACCCGAAACGATGGACAAGATACGTTATGTCCGTTCCGAGATAACCCGCCGCAATCTTCCTACGCTTGTTGAAGTGGACGGAGGCGTGAACCAAAAGAATGCCGGCGGCATCTTTGCCGCCGGCGCGGATATTCTCGTTGCAGGCAGTGCCGTCTTCCATGCCGACGACCCTGCTGCCGCTATCCGCACTATGAAGCATAGCGCGGATTAGCCTCCAGTTCCACCTGCAGCGTCATACGTTCCCCTTTGCGCAGTACTGTCACTGCTATCCTGTCCCCCGGACGGGTTTTGCCTATTGCAACGCGCAGGTCGTTGGCTGACTGTATCCTTGTTCCGTCTATCCCGATTATGACATCACCTGTACGGACACCCGCCTGCTGGGCGGCTGATCCCTGCACCACATTCGCCACGTATGCACCCTGAAGGGTGGTCAGACCGGCCTCCGCCAGCAACTCAGGCGTGATGTCAAGCATCTGCACGCCCAGCATGGCACGTTGGACATGACCGTACTGACGGATGTCAGCCACCACTTTCTGTACGATGGCGCTTGGTACGGCGAAAGCGTATCCCGCATAAGACCCTGTTTGGGAGGCGATGGCGGTATTGATACCCACTAGCTCACCCTGTGTATTGACCAGTGCTCCGCCCGAGTTGCCCGGATTGACCGCCGCATCCGTCTGTATGAACGACTCGATGCTCATATCCGAATTGATGATGTTGATGTTGCGCGCCTTGGCGGACACTATGCCTGCCGTGACCGTCGAGTTGAGATTGAACGGATTGCCTATTGCCAGCACCCACTCGCCTATCTTCAGTGCGTCTGAATCGCCGAACGGGATAGCGGGCAGTTCATCCGCCTCCACCTTGAGCAGGGCTATGTCTGTGTTCGGGTCTGTACCCACAAGCCTCGCCTCATACTCGCGCTTGTCATTCAGCACCACCAGTATGCGCCGTGCTTTGTCTATCACGTGGTTGTTAGTCACTATATAGCCGTCGGGGGCGATAATCACACCTGACCCCGAAGCCATCTGCGCCTGCTGGCGGGGTTGTTGCAGTCCGGGACCGAAAAAGAACTCGAAGAACGTGTCTGAATACCCGCGTGTCTGTGTCGTGTAGAGTGTCTTGACGTGTACCACGGCGTTCACCGATGCCTCCGCAACCGTTGTGAAATCCGCATCGGGGACAAACGACACCGCTTGGGACGCGCGATAGGAGGATGCCGCGCCGGGAGCGGTGGATGAGGTCATGCTGTACAAAGCGTTGGCGGGAGCATCCGCCTCTGTCACCCGCATTTTCGATATGACATACCAGGCGCTGCCACCGCCTGCAGCGGCACAAAGTGCCACCAGTAAAAGGGATTGAAAGAACTTCTTCATAAAGCGATACGTGAAAATGGTTTCATTCTCACGTATCGCAAATTCTGTGCCAAAACACTGTTCGGAAAGAAAGGAGCCTCCTGCTGGTTACCCGTTCAGGTCATATCCGTAATGCCGCAACCGCGACTGGCTGCTGCGCCAGTCACGGTCCACCTTGACAAACAGTTCCAGATAGACCTGTTTGCCGAAGAACGCCTCAATGTCCTTCCGTGCCTGCGCGCCCACACGTTTCAGCGCACTGCCCTGCTTGCCGATGATGATGCCTTTCTGGCTTTCGCGCTCCACGTAGATGACCGCCATAATGCGGATCAGACGCTCCTCCTCAAGGAACTGCTCCACCTCCACTTCCACGCTGTAAGGAATCTCCTTGTCGTAGTTCAGCAGTATCTTCTCGCGGATTATCTCGTCCACAAAGAAACGGGACGGCTTGTCGGTCAGTTGGTCCTTCGCGAAAAAAGGCGGACTGACGGGCAGAGCTTGTTTGATTGCCTCAAACAGTTGGTCCACCCCGAAACGCTCCTTGGCGGATATGGGGAACACACGCGCCTGCGGAAGGGTCTTGTTCCAGAATGCGACCAGGTTCTCCAGTGTATCCTGTGTGGTCAGGTCAATCTTGTTGATGACCAGAAAGACGCTTGTTCCGCCCTGCGCCATACGTTTGACTTTCTCAAGGAAGTCGGCATTGCGGTCGGCGGTGTCCTGCACGTCGGTGACATACAGCAGCACGTCCGCATCCACCAGTGCCGAGCGGGAGAACTCCAGCATCTGTTCCTGCAACCGGTACGAGGGTTTGAGCACGCCGGGCGTGTCCGAATAGACAATCTGGAAGTCTTCGCCGTTGACAATGCCCATTATGCGGTGACGGGTTGTCTGCGCTTTCTGCGTGATAATGCTCAGACGCTCGCCCACCAATGCGTTCATCAGCGTCGATTTGCCCACATTGGGGTTGCCCACTATATTGACAAACCCCGAACGATGGCTGCCTTCTGCGTTTTCCATAGTGCTTTCAGACGTTTAGTCCAGATCCAGCGGAGCGAAAAGCGTGTTCAGGGACACATTCTTCACCTTTGCAATCTTGTTCAACGCTTTCTTGTCAATCTGTTTGGGGTCGCCCACAATCATGATAGCCATCGGCTTGCCCTGTATATAGGTCTTGTAGTATTCGGCTATCTGCTCGAAAGTGAGGGTGTTCAGTTCATTCTCGTGTACGCGCATCGGGTCGTTCCCGTAGCCAAGACGCTGCCATGCCTCATAGACCAGGCTCTTTGCCCGCATTGAGGGTTGCGTGGTTGCCAGCTCCTGCCGCAGCATCGTGCGGACGGCTTCCAGCCTTTCAGGATGCATCGGCATGGAGTCGGTCAGGTGAAGGAACGTCTCCACCACTTCTGCCACCTTGTCGGACTGTGTGCCCACGTATCCCACGAACGAGACAGGTTTGCCTGCCAGCGGGGCGGAGGACATCAGACCGTATGCCGAGTAAGCCATCGAACGCTTGGTGCGGATTTCGTCCAGCACGAGACCCGAGAATCCGCCGGAGAAATACTGGTTGAAAGCGTCTTTCACCACTTCCTGCCGCAGGTCATACGGCTCGCCGAGGAAATAGAAATATACGGAAGCCTGCTGCAGTTTTGGGTCAGGCAGGAAGAATATCTGCGTCTTGTCATACTGCTGCTTGTCACGCACTTCCGGCGATGAGGACGGCATCATTCCCTCCGACAGCGGGAGAGCCGCCTGTACGGTTTCTGCACTGAGAGTGCCGCAGTAATGCACGTCCAGTGCGTACTTGGTCGCCTTCTGGAACTCCGTCATCATCTTCAGTTCGTCCATATCATACACGTCCAGGAACTTGACCACATCCAGATAATGCGACTTCTCGCCATATACAACCCATTCTTGCAGCGCGCTCGGCCATACGGGATGCATCTTCTTGATGGTCAGGCGCGAGGACAGTTCCGAGCCTTTCACTGCGTCAAACTGTTTCTTGTCCAGTTTGGGCATCAGAATCTGCAGGCTCACCTGCTCCAGAATCTCTTTCAGGTGCGCGTCCTCGCCCACAATCTGGATGGTCATATAGCTGTCGTTCACGCCATACTGTATGCTGCCGCCCAGTTCGCTCAGTTTGCGGCGGAAAGCCTGCGCGTCAGTGTCCGGCATCGTGCCCGCGCGGTTCATCAGTTGGACCACATACTCCAGCATCGGCATCTTCTTCGTGCCCACGCCGTAACGGAGGATAAGGGAGAATACGGTGTTCTTCGTGTTCTGTGTGTAGTGCATACGCACGTTCTGGTCAATGTCTGTCACGCGCACGTCCGCCATATTGTTGTACCTGACGTTCGGCTGCCCTTCTGACAAACGGCGGAAAGCCTGCGCGTATGCAGTTTCTATACCCTCCGCCATCTGCAGGGGCTTGATATCCGGCTTCGGCAGTTTGTTCACCTTCGGGTCGCCGTCCTCAAAGGTCAGGGTCATCGGCACGGCATCGAAGTACTTCTTCGCCACCCGCTGGATATCCGCCTTTGTCAGTTGCTCTATGCGCTCCAACTGCGTGAAGATGCGTTCGGTGGGAATATTGTAAATGAAGCACTCCACCAGTTCGCTCATCTTGGCGTCACCTTCTTCAAACGCCAGTGTGTATTGCCGGCGCATCTCCTGTTTCACCGCCTCAATCATCCAGTCGGGTATGTCGCCCGTCTTGAGTTTGTTGATTTCGTTCATCACGATGCGCTCGGTGGCGGCGTTGCTCTCAAACGACTGCTGGTTGGGGTCGAAATACGGGATGGCGGTCACCAGTATGCGTCCCAAGTCGCGGCGGGCGTCCACCATGCACTGCGCCGCGCTCACATCGCCGTCCATCGTCACCTTGTCCAGCAGACCGGTGTTCGATTCGTTATTGAGCAGCCGGCATACGAACTGCAGGGCGGGCAACTCGTCATCCGTTGTTGTAACCCCGTCAAACACCCAGTAAATCTGCGGATAGTAACCCAGGTCGAATTTCTTTTTCAGCCCGTTCTCGAACTTGGGTTTCTCTTTCTCGCGCTGAGGCAGTTCGCCCTTTGGCAGTTTGCCGAAAGCCTGCGCGATAAGGGGCTTGGCGGTTTCCGTGTCGAAGTCGCCCACCAGTATCAACGCCATATTGTTCGCCACATACCACGTGTTGAAGAACTCGATGAGTTTGCTCAGACGGGGGTTCTTCAGGTGTTCCGGCTCGCCAATCACGTTCCGCTCGTAGGGATGCCCCTTGTAGATGGTTTCCATCAGTTTGTCGCGCTGCTGGGTGCGCACATCGCCTGCGTACATATTGTACTCCTCAAACACGTTCTCCAACTCCGCCTGGAACGTGCGGAACACGGGATTTATCATCCGGTCGGCGTTGATGGTCAGCCATTTGTTCATCTGGCAGGCGGGGAACGAACTGGTGTAGCATGTCATGTCGTAGGAAGTGAATGCATTGACATCCGTCGCGCCTATTCCGTCCATCAGGTTGAAGAAGTCGCGCGTGGTCGAACGTTGCATTTCCTCCATGGACAGACGGTTGATGCGTTTCGCCAGCGTGTCGCGCTGCACGGCGTCCGTTGTGGTCGCGTATTCGTCATACAGACGGATAATCTGCTCATAGACGGGTTTCTCTTTGGCCCAGTCAAGTGCGCCGATCTGCTCCGTACCCTTGAAGAGCATGTGCTCAAGGTAGTGGGCGAGACCCGTATACTCTTTCGGTTCATCAACCGAACCCGCGCGCACAGCCACGTAGCCCGTTACGTCCGTCTGGTCATGATTCTCCCACAACATGACGGTCAGACCGTTGTCCAGTTTGTACTCTGTGAGCGACTGTCTGTCCTGGGCGTTGAGCGTAAGCGCGACGGTCAGCAACGCCGTCAGGACGGTCATTCGGAATGTCATTCTTTTCATAGTCGTATGTTTTATTATTGTTTGCGGATAAACTTTCACAATTGTATCGTTTCAATTGTGCAGCACAACGGTCTTAGCACAGGCATCCTGCTTACGGTAACACGGTCAGAACGCGTTGTAGTGAATCCTGTCGGCATCCCATTTGTCTTTGATTTCCGGCTGTTCGGCGGGGATGCCAACGGGAACAATACAAAGGGGGACGATATGTGCGGGCAGACCAAGCAGTTCCTGCAGTTTTTGCGCACGTTCGGGATTCGGATGAACGCCGGTCCATACTGCTCCCAGTCCCATTGCGTGCGCGGCGAGAAGGATGTTCTCGGTAGCGGCGGACAGGTCGTTGACCCAGAAGTCGGGCATCGTTGATATGGCGCGCTGCAGGTTCCCGCAGGGGATGATGGCGACCGCCGCGCCATTGCCGCAACGGCTGTACGGGAACTCCTCGTCAAGACGCATAAGCATATCCTCATCGCTGACGACAAGGAACTCCCACGGTTGTTTGTTCATTGCCGACGGGGCGGCCATCGCACAGCGGAGCAGTTGCTCCAGTTGTTCGTCACTGATTTTTTCTCCCGTGAAGTGGCGCACACTCACGCGGGTCATGATATTGTCAATTGCTGATTTTTGCATAGTGCATCCTTTCTTTTCATGTTGGCATTCCTGTTTTTCATTGCATTGGCAATTTTCATTACGGCACTTGCTGTCGGTGCAGCATGTCAAACAAAAGCACAGCGCAACGACTGCGAGGCACTGCGAGAACAGATTTCCGATTGTTGTTTTCATAGTTGTATATGTTTGGGTTGCCGCAAAGGACTGAAAAAATACTGACTTTACCAAATTTTTTCGATAATATTAGAAAAACTTATATTATCTTTGCCGCCGTTATTGTCAAAATAGGAAACATTTATGCTCAATGTCATTTTATTTGGTGCCCCGGGCAGTGGCAAGGGGACGCAATCGGAATTACTGGCTAGACACTATGGCCTGCAGCATCTCTCTACGGGGGATTTGCTGCGCGCCGAGATTCGTACCGGTAGTGAGTTGGGAAAGGAGATTGACGAACTCATATCGAAGGGCAATCTGGTGCCTGACCACCAGATGGTGCACCTTATCGCCCACTATATTGATGACCTCCCCAAGGACTGCAAAGGTGTAATCTTCGATGGCTATCCCCGCACAGTCGAGCAGGCGGACGCACTCACCTTACTCCTCAGACGCCGCGGTATGGACGCCGTGATGCTGGAACTGATGGTTGACGAGGACGAGATTATCAAACGCTTGCTTGAAAGGGGCAAGAGTAGCGGCAGGGCAGACGACAACTTCGACACTATCAAGAAGCGCCTGCGTATCTATCAGGAGGTGACCAAACCTGTCAGTGCCTATTACCTGCGCCATCACAACTATTTCCTCATCAACGGCAACTACTCGATGGAGCAGACCTTCGAGCAGATTGATACCATCCTCCGCCTGCGTGGTGCAAAAGCCATCACGGAATCAGCCGGTCATACATCGGAAAACAAGTAACAACAAACCATAAAACCAACAATTATGAAGAAACTTTTCACTCTTGCAGCAGCATTGCTGCTGATGGGTAGTGCTTCTGCCCAGTTGTACAATCTGGTCAAAGTGACCGAAGTAAAAGACAATGGTCTGTACGTATTCGAGCGCAACGGACATGTGCTGGATACTGTACTTGTGAACAACGCTTTGCAGACAACCGATAAATATCAGAAGGTTGCTCTGACCGGCCAGGAACATTACGTATATCGCTTGATAGGCAGTGCTGAGGACGGATTTGCCATTCGGAATGAACAGAAGTATGCCAAACACCCCCAGGGACACAACTTCATGAACAACCCGAGCAACAAAACGAACATCACCTTTGCCAACAGCAGTTCCGCAGCGTGGAAGTTCGATTTTGACGGTGATGAGGCTCTTATTTACAACGCCAATAACGCTGACCGTTTCCTGGGAGAAACGGAGGAAGGTTCCAATGCCTACAAAGCGTACGCCGCTTCCAACATAGATACATACGGTCACAATTTCACCGTCTATGAGTTGCAGGTATCCACATCTCCCTATATCACCACTTCGCCCGCCGCTGCGGATTTCGGTTCCAAGGCCGTCGGTTCGGATGCCGTTACGATGGATATTACAGTTAATTACGGCAATCTGAAGGGTTCGGTTACCTACTCCGGTCTGAAAGATCCGTTCAGTGCAAAAGGAACCATCGCCAAAAGCGGCGACAAACTGACTATCACAGCCAATCCTTCAAAAGAAGGAACATACAGCCAGACGCTCACCATCGAATCCGCAACCGACAATGTGAAAGTTCAGGTGACGGTGAAGATGAACGTAACAGACCCCACCGCAGGCTACGCCAAGATGACCGGCAAGATGGTGGAAGGTGACTACGTGCTTACTTACGGTGAGTACGCTATGAAAGCTTCCATTATGCTGAACAGTAAAAACGAGAAGGTTAACCGTTTTGAAAACGGCACTTTCACATTGTCCGGCGATATGCTGACGAATCCCGATGAATCGATTATCTGGCACATCGCTTCCGCAGGTGACAGTTGGACACTGTACAACAAGAGCGTGAACAAATACGCCGGCAGTACGGATGCGAAGAACCAAGGCGCGCTGCTGGATGACGCCACGACCGACAACGCCAAGTGGAACATCACCGTTACGGAAGAAAACACCTACGAGTTTGAGAACGTGGCTCGTGCGGCTTCCGCTCAGAATCCTGAAAACAAATGGTTGCACAACAATACAACTTACGGATTCGCATGTTATGGTTCGAACACCGGCGGCGCGCTCACGCTCTACAAGATTGGCGGAACAGCCACCGCACTTGACCAGGCCGAAACGACTGTGAAAGCGCGCAAGGTCATTGAGGACGGTCGGGTAATCATTATCCGTGACGGCGTGCGCTACAACGCACAAGGCATTCGTCTGCAATAAAACAGGCCGGTTGCGAAACAATGCCAAGCGGGAACTTCATAGACCAGGTACGTATCTATTGCCGTTCGGGCAAAGGCGGTGCGGGGTGTATGCACCTCCACCGCGCCAAATACGTGCCGAAAGGCGGTCCCGACGGCGGTGACGGCGGGCGCGGTGGTCATGTCATTCTGCAGGGCAACCGCAATCTGTGGACGCTGCTCCACCTCAAGTACCAGAAGCATATCCTTGCCACGGACGGCGGTCATGGCGGCCAGTCACGCTCTTTCGGCAAAGACGGCGAGGACAAGATTATCGAAGTCCCCTGCGGCACCGTCGTTTATGACGGCGACACGGGCGAGTGGCTTGCGGAAATCAAGGAGGACAAACAGCGCATCGTGCTGCTTCGCGGCGGAAGGGGAGGACTGGGCAACTGGCATTTCCGCTCAGCCACCAACCAGACACCACGCTATGCCCAGCCCGGCGAGCCTGCCGTGGAGCGCAATATCGTGCTCCAACTCAAAGTGCTGGCGGATGTCGGACTGGTCGGTTTCCCAAATGCGGGGAAGTCAACGCTGCTCTCTGTCGTGTCCGCCGCCAAACCCGAGATAGCCGACTATCCGTTCACCACCCTTACGCCACAGTTGGGTATCGTTTCCGTGCGGGACAATCAGTCGTTCTGTATGGCAGACATACCGGGCATCATTGAGGGAGCGAGCGAAGGCAAGGGATTGGGACTGCGTTTCCTCAGGCATATCGAGCGCAACGCCGTACTCCTGTTTATGGTGCCGGTCACCTCTCTGGAGCAGACGGACGAACAGCAGAATGCGCTGGATAGCATAGAAAGGGAATACAACATCCTTCTTTCTGAACTGGAGAAATACAACCCTGAATTGCTGACCAAGGCGCGGGTGCTGGCATTAAGCAAGTGCGATATCCAAACCGTTGACCCGCAGCCCCTGCGCGAACGCTTGGGCATTCCCGTATTCTGCATATCATCTGTTACCGGATTGGGAATAGCGGAACTGAAGGACGCTCTGTGGGCGGAGTTACAGAAGGAGCAGAACCAGGTCATCGAAATCTCACACGCGCCGATAGCCGTGGAGCATCGGGAGACAGATGCTCCAGACGATGTCGGAGAGGACGAAGAACCCGGCACAATCTACCTGAACGAGGTGGATGAGGAATGGGATCTGAGCAAGTACAAGGGTATCGGCTGGGACGAGTAAAATCGCATAACAAGGAACAAGGCTCACGTTCAAACGTGGGCCTTGTTTTGTTTGGTAATCGATTCCTGAACATCATCAGCACACTGGATGGATGCGCCTCATCCCCACATCTGTATAGTGAAGAAGCACTGTTGAGACAGCAAAAAACTGAAGCAATAAAAGCACTATAGTGATAGCGAAAGCGCTGTAGCAATAGCAAAGCGCGCTGTACTAATAACGAAAATATATATGAATAGTGTCGAATTACTATAAGGATAACTACGAATTATACAGAAATTCCGCATAAGAAGCGGGTGATTAGCGGGTGATTACCGTGTGATTACTGTGTTATTCGGCAATAAACACCCTATCATTGCCGAATCTTTTGCGTATCATCAGCATCATACCTCCCTCATCTTCAGTCATTTTAGGATGCCCTTCGGTTTTGCATAAACCAACAAATCAGCACAAAAATGCGGATTTGTTTGTATATGTCCCTCAAAAGCGCCTATCTTTGCGCCGGATTGTCATGCCACAGACGTAAAACCTGACCGCTGGCACCGGCAGCGTGAAAAAACGGTGCGCCGCATCCCGGCGTTAAACAGGATGGACATGATGAAAAGGCGTTTGTTGACGCTGTTTGCGACTCATCAGAATCTTCGCAGAATTCACACACAGTCCGGACAGCAACAATGAATGTCCCGTGGGTATGTTATATGCCGCGCCCGAGTTGGTTGGGATATGCATTTCGTTATGCAGTCTTTTTTGGCAGGGACGGCAAACATATCGGGCGTGGACTTCGGTTGTTTTTCTACTGTGTGGGGGATTGCGAAGCCCTTGATGAGCGTGAAGAACAAGTGGACTTCACGCTCTTTATGTCTGAAAACGGACGAATAAAAAGGCTCGGTATCACAGTATATAACAACCTATTATAACTTCTAAAAGTTTTAACACCATGAAGAAACTTGCATCTCTTCTCTGCGCAATGGTTCTCACAACTGGCGCCTTTGCACAGCCTGTCAACCCTAAAGCTGCGCCCGTAGAGCCCGTTCAAAAAGCGGCTCAGTCGGATTATCAGTTTACCACCCCTACTGATTTCGTGGCACTCCAATACGGCGGAGGTACTGGAGACTACGTTATCTTCCTGTATGCCAACAATCAACCGGTAGCCCAGTTGAGCATCAAGACCGCCTCTGACAACTCGCTTGCAGGCACCTACACACTTGGAGTCGAAGGCGGTCAATCCTACAACTCCGCTTTGTACCAAGGAAATAACACTTTGACAGTCAAATCCGGCAAACTGTCCCTCGCTTATTGTGGTATTTATTGTACAACAACAGAGAATGTCTATGATGTTGTAGGAGAGGATTTGGAAGTAGAGGACGGAACAGAAACTGTTACCTGCAGTTTCTCCGGTCAGGTAAGAGGTTTGGCTGCTTGGAAGGACTACTATATTGACTGCAATAAAAACGGTCAAAACTGCGACAAGGCACGCATCACACTGACGGATGAGATAACCGGTTCTCCTGTTCCCGAATCAGAGCTTCCATCGGGTTCTTGTGGTGCCAAAGGTGACAATCTCACTTGGGATATTTCCTGTGACGGGGAGTTGACTATCTTGACTATCAAAGGAATCGGAGCTATGGCTGATTATAGTCAGAGTAGTACAAGCCCATGGCATAACTATAGTTATTATTTTCATTCCGTATTGATAGAACAAGGTGTTGCTAATATTGGTAATAGAGCTTTCTACATGTGCAATGATGTGACTTCTGTTTCAATCAGCAATACCGTCACCAACATCGGAGAGTCCGCATTTGAAGGTTGCACAGGTCTGACCTCTATTGATATTCCAAACAGCGTAACAAGCATCGGGAATAAAGCCTTCTGTAATTGCAGCAGCATGACTTCCGCCACGTTTGGAAACAAACTCAAGAGCATCGGAGCGTCTGCATTCGAGGGTTGTCTTGGCTTGACCTCTATCGTGATTCCCGGCAGCGTAACAAGCATTGGAGCATCTGCTTTTGCGCATTGTTATTATCTGGAGTCTGTTACTTTTGAATCCGCTGTGCCTCCGACAATAGGTTATAATGCATTCCTTTACTGCACGTGCGACTTTATTGTTCCTTGCGGCTGCAAGGATGCTTATATGGCGGCACTGGGTGTGGATGCTGAACGTGTCAAGGAGAATTGCGACATAGAGACAGGTGTGGAAGCGACATTCACAGACAAAGACGATTCACATATAGGGAAGCCTGCCCGCAAATTCATGGAGAACGGCATTCTCTTTATTGAGCGCAACGGTAAGGTCTATACCCCGCAGGGCGTGGAACTGTAGTCCGCACCGCACGGATAGAAAAAAGCAGCCTGACCAAACCAGTCAGGCTGCTCTTGCGTTACAAAGAAGGAGTACTAATCTTTCTTTATCTTGCTTGCGCCCACGGCGAGATTGCGTTTGACCTCCGCGTTGCCCGAATAGGTGATTTTCGATGCGCCGCTTGCTTGTGCCCACAACTCTTTCTCCGCATATACACTTGCTTTGCTTGCGCCGGAGCAATTGACATGCACTATCATTGCCTTGGCGTCTTCAGCATCCAGTTTGGACGCGCCGGAAACCATGTACCGCACCTCTTGGAATGTGCCTTCCACTTCCGCTTTGCTGGCTCCTGACAAGGACAGTGATGTCAGGTCGGGCAGCGTGACTTCCACGTGCTTGAGCCTGTTGTAGTCATCCTTTACAGAGATATACAGCACACTGTCTTTCACTTCGACATGCAGCATATTGGAGTCCGAAACTGCCACGTTCTGCGCGCCTTGCCCTATTTCCACTTCCATGGCTCCTGACACATTGACGGCATTGAAATAGGGCAGTGCCATCACTGCCGGCTCGGAATAATCGTCTGCATCGTCCCATTGGTGGAAGACCTGTGACACTTCGTACCAGTCGGTGAAGGAATACGACTGTTTGTACAAGGCGGTTGTAAAGCAGGCTATGCTGACTGCCCAGCAGATGGCACTGACCAGCCAGAACCGTCCTTTCGGTCCCTTGCGGGTACGCATGAAGGACACGATAGTGTGAATCAGGGCATAGACGGGCAGGCAGACAGCCACAAGGGCGGAAACAACGGTAAGCAGCGCCAGTCCCCAGTGACCGTCAAAGAACGGTGTCCCGATAAGAGGAAGGGTGCTGAAAGCGCCAATCCCGAGACCAAGACCTGCCATACAGATGGCGAACACCACTGCCAACACAGGCAGCATAACCTGAATGGCAACCAGTATCAGAATGACGTACAGGCTTATCTTCAGCACTCTGCCGCATCCCCCGCGTTCCGACAGGGCGGACTGTTTTACTTTCGGTCTCTTGTTCTCTCCGAAATCCGACGGTGCGCCTATTCGTGCCTTGATGCTCTCAATCATGCCGGCATCCGCGACCTGCACGTTCTTGGCGAACAGCGCGGACTGCAGCAGTTCGCAGATGCGGGCTTCTATATCGGTCATTACATCCACGCGTTCGTCTTCAGGAAGACGGACTTCTATATCATGAAGGTAGTTGCGCAGATTCTGGTATGCGTCATCATCGATGTGGAACACCAGACCGTTCAGATTGATGGTTCTTGTCTCTTTCATTGTCGTGTGATTTGATGGATGGAAGTACTTATTGCGCGCCACTCTTCCTTGAGTTGCGACAGCAGTCGTTTGCCTTCTTCGGTAAGACAGAAGTACTTGCGCGGAGGGCCGGCGGTACTTTCCTCCCACCTGTAGGTCAGAATGCCGTTGTTCTTCAGTCTTGACAGAAGCGGATACAGTGTCCCCTCTACTACCAGCAGGTCAGCGGACTTCAAAGCCTCCACGATGTCGGAGGTATAGGCTTCCTTGCGGTCGATGACGGAAAGAATACAGAACTCCAGTACCCCTTTTCGCATTTGCGATTTGATGTTCTCAACCATGCTTCAGGCTGTATAATCTTCTGAGTTCGGCATCAGCAGCATCAGAATCAGATACAGCAGCACTCCCGGGAACGCTGCCGACAGAATGGAGATGACCACATACGCCACACGCACGACGGTCGGGTCAAGGTTCAGATACTCAGCGATTCCGGCGCACACGCCTGCCAACATCTTGTTGGTGCTTCTTCTTAGTTTTTTAGGTTCCATAATGGTTGGTTTTTAGGTTTGTACTTGTTTCACGCCGCAAAAGTACTGCAAGTTTTAGTACCTTGCAATACATAGTACTATTTTTCTTTACTTTTTCGGAACTTCTGCTTTATTATATGCGCCGCAAGCAGTACTTTTGACGCGGTAAAGTCAATGCCGTAAACTGATGCATCTTTTGCGCCGATACCTCGCTTCCGTACTTTTCCCCGCGCGCTGTGCGGGTTGCGGACAGTCTGTTGAACCGCCGTCGTTGGAGACACCTGTTCCCGCTGTCTGCCGTGAATGTATCGGTCTTCTGGAAAGAACCGAGCAGTTCGACTTGCGGGGGAACCTGACGGAGGACATGTTCGCGCCCAACAGGCAGTTTGAGCGCGCGGCAGCCTTCTGCTTTTACGACAAGCACGAACTGATGAGCTGCCTGATACAGAAAGCCAAATACGGCAGACAGCCGGAAATCAACTACGAACTGGCGCACATGGCGGCTTTGGACGGGTTGCAGTCGGACTTCTTTGAGGATATAGATGTCATCATCCCTATTCCTCTTCACCCTCGCCGCTTCCGGCAACGCGGTTACAATCAGTCGGACTACATTGCCCGCGGACTGGGTGATGTGCTGCATATTCCTGTGGACACGACCCATGTGACGCGCGTGCGCAACAATCCGCAACAGGCATTGACTCAAGGCAAGGAAAGGGAGAGGAATGTGGAGAACATATTTGAGGTGAACCACCCCGAGGAGATGTATCGCAGGCATATTCTCCTTGTCGATGACGTGATTACCACAGGCAGTACCATACGTTCCTGTATGGATGCCATGTCCGCCTTTCGTGGTGCGCGCATCAGCGTCTTCGCCCTCGCCAAGGCAAGATGATTATAGGGAATTTGTTCAGGTGTACAATCCCCCGTTGATGGAGATGCATTCGCCGGTAATGTACGCTGCCTCTTCGGAAACGAGGAAGGCGACCAGCGCGGCGACCTCCTCCGCAGTACCGAAGCGGTTCATCGGGATGGTCTGACGGAGCGTGCTCTCGTCCAGACCGTCCGTCATGTCGCTGGCGATGAATCCCGGTGCAACGGCATTGACGGTGACACGTTTCTTGGCTACCTCCTTCGCCAGTGCCTTGGTGGCGGCAATCATTCCCCCTTTGGCAGCGGCGTAGTTGCATTGTCCGGGCAATCCCGTTATGCCGGACAGCGAAGCCACGTTGACAATGCGTCCGTGTTTGTGGCGTATCATCTGCGTGAGCAGTGGACGGGTGACATTATAAAAGGAGAAGAGGTTTGTACGCAGCACCTGCTCAAAGTCGTTCTCCTCCATCCATACGAGCAGGTTGTCGCGCCTTATGCCCGCATTATTGACCAGCACGTCTATATAGTCGTCTGGATGACCTTCCTGCCATTGAGTCAGTGCCGCCACGGTTGCCTGATTGTCGCATACGTCAAAAGGCAGCAGTTCCGCCTCGCCTCCGTTTTCACGGATATGCGACAGCGTTTCCTGTGCGGCTTTTTCGTTGGACAGATAATTGATGAGGACGGTATAGCCGGGCTGCGCCAGGCGGACGGAGATGGCACGTCCTATTCCGCGGCTTCCGCCTGTTACCAATGCGTACTTCATAATTGTATTGTAGTCAGTTGTATTGTGCTTTGAGTTTCATGCAAGCCTGCCCGTCCTCCCGTATCTCGGCGGCAAACCAGCGGTCATCCATCAGTCGGACATGCAGTTCAAGTTGTTTGTCCGACGGGCGGAGCAGGCGGGTGAACCGGCACTGCCGGATTGGAGAGAGGCGCAGTGTATCGCGGTCGAGGATGTTCTGAAGACACTCCTTGATCATCTGCAGGGTGCAGACCCCTGGTGCAACGGGGTTGTCGGGGAAGTGTCCGCGATAGACCTCCGCCTCAGGATTGAGCGTGAATCGGAACAGGAAAGTCCGCTCATCCAGTTGTTCGCTCTTGATGATGGTATAGTAGTTGGCTATCAGCATAGTCCGTGGCTTTTTTTCCATTCGAGATAGAAATCCGGCGCTGCGGGCCAGAACACTCCTTCGAGAGTGATGAATAGTTGGAGCGATTCGGCGGTCAGAACCAGTTCTCCTGTCTGCGCGTTGGTAATCTGATAGCGGAATACCAGCCTCCCTTCCGCCGCATCGCAATAGGTGATGGTCACCCGCAGACGGTCGTTGAGCGTCGCCCTGCCACGGTAGTGGAGCTGCAGGTCGTACAGCGGTGCGGCGAACCCGTGGTTATACATATCCATATACCCCAGTCCGTAGTGCCTTCCCCATGCCTCGCGCGCATCCTCAAGGTATCTGGCGTAGTTGCCGTGCCAGACCATCCCAAGTGGGTCCAGTTCGGAGAAGCGGACGGTCAGGTCAATGCTGTGTGTCAGTGTTGTTTCCTTTGTTTTCATTTTTCCGTAGTTCGACATACTTGCTGTTAAGGATATATCTTGAGGTCAGACCGCTTGCAGAAAAGCCTCCGTCATTGTATATATTCTGCATGGTGATATAGCGCGTATAGTCCGAGAAGAGCATCACGCAGGCATTGGCACAGGATTCCGCATCGGCGTTTCCGAGAGGGGACATGTCGCCTGCAAAGGTCTGCATGATATGCAGTTCGGGGAACTGTTCAGTGGCTCTGGTGCGGGTTGGCGACTGGGAGATGGTGTTGATACGCACATGTTTTTCCTCTCCATAGACCTGCCCGAACGAGCGTGTGATGGACTCAAGCAGGGCTTTTGCGTCGCCCATGTCCACATAGCCGCAAATGGGTTTGTGCGCTGCTATATAGGACAACGCCACCACGGACCCCCATTCGGCTATGGCGTCAGTCTCCTTGGCGGTCTGCAACAGTTTGTGCAGGGACAGTGCGGATATGTCCAGCGTCTGCTGGAAATAGGAATAGTTGATGTTGTCATATGAACGGCGGCGGCGGATATTGGGTGACAGGGCAACCGCGTGCAGGATAAAATCCAACGGTCCGCCCAGCAGACGCATTGACTCGGAAAGAAGAGCGCGCAACTGCTCTACATCGGTAGCGTCGCACTCTATGACAGGACTTTCCGTCATCTCCGAAAGCCGGCGGATATTGCCCAACTGCAGTCCGAACTGCGAATTGGTTAGCACCATTCTGGCTCCTTCGGCGTGACACTGCTCCGCCACATGCCATGCAAGCGACTGTTCGTCCACGGCACCGAAAATGATGCCCCGTTTATTTTTCAACAAACCGTGTGCTTCCATAATCAGGTGTTTTTCTGTATGAATATCTTCATCTGACAAACCGCCGTCGGTTTGCCGTTCAAAGAGGTTTCTGCCTGCACGAGCGTCACATCCGCCATTTTTGCGACAACCTCCATACGGGTATGGACTGTATCGCCCACAGACGGAAGATCATCACATTCAAAGTTCTTCACTTCGCCGATATATCCAAGTTCGGGCGGCAGACCGTGTACGGCGGTCTCGTAACCCGCCAGAGCCGCAGCGGTCTGGGCTATATGCTCTATCAGTCCCGCCTCCTCCAGACGGAATCCGCTGACGAATATGTTGTCCTGCGCTATCGTGAGCGACGTGCATATTGCCTTGTCGTCCGACTCCCATACGGTGTCAATCATCACCATAGGCGGACGCTGGGGAATCAGGTCGTATATCTGTTGTCCGGAATATAGTATCTTCATATCATCCTGTTTTGGTGGATTTGAACAAAAACTGTTTCAGCAGGGGCGGTATGATATTCGCCATTAGGACCACTACCGCCATACCTGTCAGCGTGACCGCACCGAGTGAGAACATCGCCGGATGGCGGGCAATCACCAGCACACCGATGCCGGCAAACATAATCACAGCGGACAGGATGATACTGCGGCGGAACTGCGGCAGCATCCTTTTGCCAGTGGCATGCTCGTACTGCAACCCCTCCACCACAAAGACAGTGTAATCGTCGCCCTGCCCGAAGATAAAGGTTGCCAGAATCACATTGACGATATTGAACTGCAGTCCGAGCAGATGCATGATACCCATTATCCATACCCAGCTGACCGCCATTGGGAGGAAAGCCACCACAGCCGCCCGCAACGAGCGGAAGGAGAGCCACAGAAAGAAGAACACCAGCAGCGAGCAGACAAGTCCTATATAATCGAAACTGCCGGACAGTTGCTCCGCCAGCGAGGCATTCAGCGAATGGATGTCAAACACATTGCTGTCCGCCGAGGCAATGCCCCGCAACCGGTTTTCAGCCGAAGCCAGCCTGTCCTTGGGTACGCTCACGCGCGTGACAAGCGACACACGGGCAGTATCCTCCATCCAATAACCGGACAGCATATTCTCCGCCACCGGGCGGAAATAATCGAATGAGCGGGGAGACCATTCTGCTTTCAGCAGGTCAGCAAACGGAGCGAAAGCCTTTGGGTTGAAGCCTTGCCGTGATGCCGCCTCATTAAGCTGCCGCAGAACCGGCTCGCGGCGTGTCTCCCAAAAAGCGTTCCACCGCGCTATGCGGCGTTGCTGTTCCTCCTCTGACGGCAGCCACCGCCAAGGAGAATAGACCGTCTGTATCGCCGTATCGCAGGAAAAAGAGTTCGGATTAGTCGCCTCCGCCTGCGGTTCGACGATATAGACATCCGCCATACCAGTCTCACCTGCCAGAGAGGTGAAATATGCCACATCATCACGCTGCTGCGGGGTCATATAGTTGATATGGGACACGTCAGCATCGAAAGACAAATCCCGTCCTACATACCAGAACACGGCGGTCAGCAACGCTATGCCTGCTATGGCGGCATAGCGCAAGGAAGTCTTGACAGCCGGAAGGGAGGCTTCCTGCCGGTCTGTCTCCTGCTGCATCAGTCCCGCCGGTCTCATCAATTGGGGCAGGAACAGGATGCTGAACAGGATGGTTCCGACGAGCATGGACGCGGCGAAGATACCCAGTTCACGCAAGGCTGCGGCATCAAGTGGTATGAGGGCGACAAACGCGCCCACGGTGGTTATGTTGCCTGTCACCAGCGGTGCCGCCACTTCCCGCAGCGTCTGACGCGTGGATGACGTATAACGTTGGTGGAAAAGGATATGCAGGGGATAATTGACGGCTATGCCGATGATGATGCTGCCCATACCTAATACAATGACGCTGACATTGCCTGTTGTGAGTCCCATAACCGCCATCGCGAACAGCCATCCGAAGGCAATCGTAAGCACAATCAAGGGTATGGCACGCAGGTCACTACGGAAACAGTAGCCAAGGACGGCGAGGATAAGGATGAGTGCCAGTCCGACAGAGAGGAGGCTGTCACGGCGTATGCACGAGGCGTTCTCCACGGCAATGACCGGCGCACCCAATAAACGGACATCCGTTCCGGGGAAGTCATTCATTACGTCCTCACACAGCGTCTCCAGACCGCGCACCAGACCCGTGTTCTGTCCCGTCTCTCCGTCCCCGTAGGGCGAGCGGCAGAAAGCGAACGCCATCTGTCCGTCCTGGGACAGCATATACCCGTCCATGGAGGTGAAGCGGTCGGAGACAGGCCGGAAATCACGCAGCGAACCGACCACAGGGGCGAAAAGCGAAAGGGGGTCGCACGTCACGGCGAGGTGCATAAAGCCGGAAACGGGCATCTGCATGACACGGCGGCAGTTGTCCACCTCCAGCGCCACCGCATCGGGTTGCGCGAGAACGGAATCCATACGCGCATAATCCTGCTCGTCAAGGAAGTACGGCATATTGGCATAGACCCACCGCAGCACGTCCATATATAGCTGCATGTCAATCTGTGTGGTGAGGTGATTGGCAATCACTGTGTCCCTCTCACCCGCCAGCGCGGCGAAACGGTCCACCGCGTCCAGCAGGGTGTCCGTATCCTCTCCCTCAAACAGGATGACTATCCGCTCCGCCTGACTGATCCGTCGGTAGTAGTCCATTGATTGTTTCTGCCGTGCATCCAAAGGCAGAAAGTCGGTTATATCCTCCTTGTAGTCCAGCCTCTGTGCCGCCACAAGGCACAGCGCGACGCACAGCAGCATACCGCCCCAACACATCGGCTTGCGGGACACGAAGAAATCATATATCCGGAGGAGGAACCGCATATCAGACTTCCTGTCTTTCGTCAATGAAGAGAACTGGTTTACGGCTTTGGGCGGGGAAGTTGATTCGCTGAATCTCGTCAGCGGGCAGTATCTCCACCGACGGGGCTACCCGCAGACGCGCACGGAAACGGTCTTTCAAGTCCTTGGTTATATCCTCATTGTTGCGTGCCGCCGCCTCTTTTTTCAACCCGATGCGCACCACCACATCGTCCGTTCCGGACGTGGACTGGCGCACAACCACCACGTAGTTCTCCACGTATTCTGTGTTGTTAAGCACATCGTTTATGGCAGGGGGGTAGATGGTGGTGCCTTTGAGTTTGATCATATTGTTCTTGCGTCCGATGAGAGGCGTAAGACGGTAACTGTTGCGCCCGCAGCGGCATGGAGCAGTAATCTTCGCTGCAATATCCCCTGTACGGAAACGAAGCAGCGGCATCGCCTCCACGCCAAGCGTGGTGACGACAATCTCCCCGGGTTCTCCATCGGGCACGGGCAGGTTATCCTCGCCGATAATCTCAACGATAATCAGTTCGGGATGGAGATGCCCGCCGCAGCCGTAGCCACATTCGGAGAAAGTGGCGGACATCTCAGTGGACGAATAGGTGGCGAACAACTGTACCTCTGGCCAACTGTCGTGGATACGCTGTCCCAGCAGGTTGAGCGAGAAATCCTGATTGCGCAGTCCTTCGCCGATGCCGATTATCCGTCTGACCGAACACTGATGGTAATCAATACCGTTCGCCTGAGCATAGTCAATGAGGCGCAGAATGAACGAGGGTACGCACATCACGGTGTCAGGATGAAGCCGCCGGATAGTGGCCCACTGCAGTTCGGGGATACCGTTGCCCACACGGATTATTCCCGCCCCCAGTTTTCGCAGACCGTTGAAATACGCCATACCCGCCATAAAACGCTTGTCAAGCGTGGTCATCAGCTGGACGATACTGTCCGGTGTGACCCCCGCGCAAGCGAATGACTTGCTCTCGTTGTAGGCGAGGCGTTCGAGGTCATGTTCGGTGCATCCGAAGGTGACAGGGTCGCCCAGCGTACCGGAAGTGGTCACATAATCGATGATGCGCTCCTGCGGGCAGCAGAGGAATTCCGCGTTATGCAACTGCAGGTCTTTCTTCTCCGTAAACGGGAGTCTTGTCAAGTCCTCTATTGTCCGGACTGATGCCGGGTTGATGGCATTGTCGGCAAACATCCGCTGGTAGAAAGGCGAATGCTCTGCCAGATAAGCCATCTGCCTGCGCAACCGTTCCTCCTGATATGCTCGTATACGCTCTACGGGTTCAAACTCGATATCCATCGGAGCCATTCCTGTTTCCATTGTCTGCATTCTTCTGTTCCTTTTGTGTCGGACGCGCCGAATCCGTGTCCGCCTGTTTGGTACTGTATATACTTGTGAGGCACGTTGTTCGCCGTAAGTGCCGAGTCAAGCAGTTCGGAATTGCGGTAATCCACCACGGGATCGTCCTTGCAGTTAACGAGGAAGACGGGCGGACAGTCGGGTGTTATGTGCCGCTCGAGCGACAGCGAGTCACGCATCGGCTGCCGGAACTGCCCCCACACGCCGAGTGCGCCCCGCCGCGAACGTTTGTGGCTGACAGGGCGACTCATACTCACCACGGGATAAACGGGGCAGAGGAAACGGGGTTTGTAGGGCGTGCGGTTGTAGAGCCAGGATGCCATCGAGAGATGTCCTCCAGCCGAGAAACCCATCACGCCGATTGCCGTTGTGTCGATGCCGTACTCGTCCGCGTGGGTGTAAACCCACCGCAGCGCGTCCTCCGCATCCTCCAGCATCCGGGGATAGACATTGCCCAGTCCCAGAACGCGGTAGCCGAAGATGTACGCGCTCACGTTCGCCACGCGATAGCGCAGCACAAAGGCGTTGATGCCCTGCGACTGCAGCCACTGCGCCACCCCTATGCCCTCCACTGGCATATCCAGCCACGAGTAACTGCCCCCCGGACAGACGATTACCGCCATGCCGGTATTGGTTGCTGAATCGGCAGGATAGGCGTACAGCCGCCTGTTACCATCCACATGATGAGGCAGCCGGTCAGCGGCTTGGAGCGCGCACACCGCGCCAATGAGTGGGAATAGGGAGAGCATGACACTCCTGCTGACGCTGTGCCAGCAGCGGCGGGGCATACCATAGAATAGTGCAGCAAAACACAGGACGGTGTTGAGCAATGATATGCGAGCAAAATCATACGCGGGGCGGAAATGGCTGACGCGCTCCCCCTCAGGCGGATAATAGACCCTGACAGGCACACTCACAATCCTCTCCCCCGCCCATGCGGCGAACACCAGCAGTTCCAGTTCCGCTTCGTAGCGCGAGGTCATCAGACTGAGACCGTGCAGGCGGTCCAGCGGGTAGACACGCATACCCGTCTGCGTGTCGGGCAGACGCACACCTGTCTGCACGGCGAACCAGAAATTGCTGAAACGGTTGGCGAAAGTATTGCGGCGTGGCATATTGTCCGCCGCGATGTTACGGTTGCCCACGACAAAAGCCTCAGGCTGCCGCCGCGACACGGCGAGCAGCGCGGGAATGTCCTCGGGAAAATGCTGTCCGTCACTGTCAATGGTCAGAGCGTGGGTGAAACCCATCTCCACCGCCTTGCGGAAACCCTGCCGGAGGGCATAACCCTTGCCGTAGTTCCTGTCAAGCGTGACAACGGTCACAGGCTCGTCCAAAGAAGAAAGCACCTGCAATGTATCATCCGTCGAACCGTCCACCACCACAATAATGTCGCGTATATGACGCGCCGTGCGGAGGATGACATCGGAGAGGGTACGGGCGTTGTTGTATGTGGGGATGACGGCGCAAATCATGGCTCGGTGAACTGCACATCGGTGAAACGTATGACTGTGACATCCCCTCCCGCCTCAATCATCTCCACCCGGTCAGCAATCCGCGTATCGGGATTGAGCGTGATGCGGATGCTGCGGAAAATCTTTTTCAGTTCCCTTTTCTTGGGAATCAGCGTAATTGTATTGCCCTCAGTTGTGACCTCAAACGAAGTCTTTGCCTTTTCAAAATCGCCCTGTATGCTCTCGCGGATCAGCATCACCATTCCCTTGAGTTGGGAGGACATATTACCCTTGTCCCCGTTCAGTTCCCATACGAGCGGCTGCGGCGAGGTGTATTCCCACCGCAGGTATCCGGGCTGCCGGTAGGTCAGTACGCCTGCACTCTCCTGCGGAGCGTCGAACAGCGGCGACTGCTTGGTCTGCACGAACTGCGCCACGAAAGAGCCTACGGCAAGCAATATGGAAAGAAGAACTGTCATGAGGTCATTCAGTTAGCCACGAACCAGCAGCCAGCCATAATGAGCAGCACACCCACCCATTGGGTCCAAGCCACCGTCTCGTGAAAAACGGGTATGGCGGCAATCATCCCGAACACGTATGCCATACTTGACAGCGGATACGCCTGCGAGAACGGCCAGTTCTTGAGTATATACATCCACATCACTCCCGCCACGGCAAACGACACGCCGCAAGCCAACCACCACCAGTTGGTCAGCTGCTCCAGCACAAACGACCATGTAAATGAAGCCCGTCCCATTGCCTTGAGAGCCAGTTTCATAAACAACTGCCCGCCGCAGAGGAACATACTCTGAACCAGCGCAAGGATAATCAGCCGCATTGCCTGCTATTCTTCGTTAAACTCCGAATTTTGGTCTTGCAGGTGCACTACCACTATGTCCAACAACGGCAGGTCTAGATACTCCAGTGTGTAAGATACTTCGCCGTCAAAATCTTTGGGCATCTCGATAGCAACTCGCGTACCTCGGGTGAACTTTTTCGTATTGATGTCGCTGTCGCCTTTCCCTTTCAGTTCATACACACCATACACATAATCCCTGCTGTCATCCTCTTTAACTACGACAAGACGGCAACGGACGGTATCCTGCGATGTTTCGTTGATGACCTTTATCTGATTGTATGAACTTTCGGGTCCTTCAACAGTGAATACAATTTTCGCGTTAACTTGTAACAAAGATGTTACCATTAAAAACATCAGGATAAAAATTCTGTTTTTCATTTTGATTAAAAATTAGAGTTAAACATTATTATTGCTCTGTCAGTCGATATACATACGCCCGCGCTAAATTCATCGTTTGCGTACCAATGTGTTTCAGCACTTGGTCCCATTGTTCTACCTTTTCGTCAAACTCCAGTACTAACGCGTTACTGATACGTCCCAAAGCCATTTGGCAACGTATATCAGTCAGCGCGCATTCAAGCGACCGCTCTCCTTGAGAGTACGTATTGTTGTAGCCGTGACAACCTATGCGGATGGCTATAGCGGAAGCTATGGTGTTGTGGGTGGACTGCATAAAGCTGGTAGGTTTGACATCCTGTTCCTGAGATTGCAGCATCCCTGTCAGGAATCGCATGGACTGCTCCATACATCCCCATCGTGTAGCGCAGACAATAGCATCGGGGACGTCTATGCCCGCCTCGTGCAACGCTTTGTGCGATGCGATGACCATCTTACGTGTCTGCTGGGTCATACGCCGCGCCTCCAACGGGGCGAGGTATTCCGATTGTTCACCCAGTGTAATCTGGTCCACCGATGCGACCAGTCGCATCTCTTCTCCCGTAACCGTTACTGCAGGCAATTCAACCGGTTCGGATGAAAGGACGAGAGAAGATTCGTTTCCGCCAAATCCGAACGCGTTGCACAGCACATAGCGCATTTCCTTTTTGAGCGTACGGGGATTGGGCATCACTGTCCGCCCGTCCGAACTGTGCCAATTCAGGTTGGCTGGCACAAAGCCTCTGCGCAGCGCCATAAGGCAGAACACGGCTTCTATTCCTCCGCAAGCAGAAGTGGTGTGTCCTGTAAAGGCTTTCGTACTGCACACAGGGGGCATCCTGTCGCCGAACACGCGCCGCAAAGCCTCGGATTCGCTGGCATCGTTGTTCGGTGTCGCCGTGCCATGCGCCTTGACAAAACCGATGTCTTCAGGTTGCAGTCCCGCCATACCAATGGCGTGGGTCATAGCCAGATACGCTCCCTCACCTTTCTCGGATGATGCCGTCTGGTGGAACGCGTCGCAAGCATTGGCATAGCCGCCGATGTAGGCGAGAATCTCCGCACCGCGCTGCAGGGCGGACTCCTCCGATTCCATTACCAGATAACCGGCACCCTCGCCAAGATTAAGCCCTGCACGGGTAGCATCAAAGGGACGGCAGACCTCCGTGTCAAGAATCATCAGCGAGCGGAAACCATTAAAATGGAACAGGCTCATACTTTCGCTGCCTCCGACCAATACTGACCTGACAGTACCGGTACGAATCATGTCCGCCCCTGTCATAATGGCATTGAGTGCGGAAGAACAGGCAGTGGAAGGCGTAGCGACAAAGGCGAACTGCGGACGAGAATGAGGTGCGAGATACCGCGCTATCGCCAGAGTGGATTCTCCTGCCTCGTGCAGCGCAATGGTCTCTGTATGAAAACCTTGAATATATTGATTCCAATATCGCTCAGTCAGATCCATTCCGCCTACTGTCGTACCCGAAACGAGCGCCATATCCGCATCAGGTTCCAGTCCCGCCTGCGCCAATGCTTCACGAGCAGCAAGAATGCCAAGCAGCGAAGTGCGTGGCAGAACGGTTCCATCGGGTATCCCTATCATTTCACTCAACCGGCGGTCAGAACATTTCACCTCGCCAACAGGCAGATGTGTATGAACGGTAGGCAGAATGGCGGGCGCGGCTATGCCGCTCCGCTCGTTGAGCAAAGCCTCCATATTCGCCTCCCTGCCGATGCCGAGTGACGAGACAACACCTGCCCCCGTTACTGCAATCCTCATTTAGTACGGTTCTTCTCTATATACTCCGCCATTGTGTTGATGGAACGGAACACCTGTCTGCCTTCTTCCTTATCCTGCAGTTTGATGCCGTATTGCTTGTCCAGCAGCATAAACAGCTCCAACGCGTCAATGCTGTCCAGTCCCAGCCCCTCTCCGAAAAGGGAATCATCGTCACGAATGTCAGCAGGTGTAATGTCTTCCAGATTGAGAGCCTCAATAATCTGCTGTTTGAGTAATTCTTTGTCCATAGTGGTATTATTAGATTTTGCGTAATAATTTCAGTTTTGCTTCAAAGCTGTCTTTAGCAGAACACTCCACCCAACCGCAGATGACAGAATTCACGTCTGGTTGGGTAAAAGCCGTTCCCGCCAGCGTTGCCAATGCCTTTTCATCTTCTAGCACGTAGAAAGACGACTCACCCCGAAATAGGTGGCGGATAGCCACTTCACCTGTGACGATATTGGGTAATGTGTATACAAACAGCGCCGGTGAGGGGTAATAGTTATCCGCGTTTTGGATGGTCCTCTGATAGTCCGTGTCGCTCTTCAAGCTCGCGCTGCGGTTGGCGAAGAGCACAGCCGTGTGCAGCGGGTCGGAATCTACAGATTGGTCACGCAGCAGCAGTTCGGTGGCGACGAAGCCCAAACGGGACAGGGTGTCCATCTTGAAGAACTTCGAATAATCCCTGACGTATGCTCGGTAGAGTTCCGTCAGCAGTTTCTCCCCTTTCTCCGTGGCGGGTTGCGGCTGTCCATTGCACGTGGCCCCATCGGGCGTGACATGTACCTCTGCGACCGTCTGAACTTGTCGGGGAATATTTGCCGCTGTGGGCTGCGCATCTGGATTGATACTTATCCGTACGGCGGCATTGCACCCTCCAAAGCCAGACAGGAGTTTGACGAACTCGCGCTTGTCCGTTTGGCGGCATTCCGTAGAGATATTGAGTGGAGAGGTGGTGCCTTGCGCCGCATAATTGTTCATCGGCAGCACTAGTCCCTTTCGCAACGCATGCAGGGACAGAACCGTTTCCAGCAGCCCTGCCGCGCCCAGCGTATGACCGAATGTAGCTTTCAGACTGTTGACAGGCACATCCTGCAGTCCCGCCCGCGTGACAGCGATGGACTCCATCTCATCGTTGTAGAGGGTAGCCGTTCCGTGAAGGCTGATGAATGCGAATTTGTCCTGTCCGCCATCAGCCACGTCCCTGAGGCATAGGTACGCCCCTTCGCCCGTGCGGCTCGGTCCGCTGATGTGGTTGGCATCGTTATGGACGGATCCGCTGATAATAGTTCCCAACGAAGAGTTTTTCCACTGTCTGTCCGAAGAGAGAATCACACAAGCCGCAGCCTCTCCAAGGTTCAGGCCCTTGCGATCCGAGTCAAACGGACGACAACGCTCATCGGACAGAGCCTTGAACGACTGGAATCCCGACACGATGAAAGCGGAAAGCACGTCGCATCCCACCACCACGGCATTGCTGTACACACCCGCTTCCAGCAGACGCTGCGCGGTGATGAGCGCGCTGACACCTGATATGCAGGCGTTGCAGACTGTCACGGGCGCGTTCGTGTTACCGAACAGGGAGGCTATTTTCCTTGCCGAGGTTGGCAGAAGCGGGTCGCCGCCCGTTGCCAGACGCCCTACATTGCCTTTGGTGGAAGAAAGAATGAACAATGTGTCGGAAGATGACACCATATCGCGCAATTCCGGTCGCAACGCCCCGCGCACGGCAGCCACGCACAAACTCTCGAAGCGCGAGAAACCGGGCAACAACTCCACATCGTCCTCTCCGAACAGCGAGGCATAAAAAGGCTCGACCAACGGGAAACGCCGCCGGTGCAGCGTGAGGGCTGTGCGTCCCTCAATGACCGCCTGCAGATTGGCTTCCGTGCCAACCGCTACGGGAGTGATGATATGGTCGGAAACAATATAGTTCATCAGTCTTTGGTTGCATTACGGATATCTGTCACCAAATTCTTCCCCGACAGAGCCTCCGCAGTCAAGATGGCGGTCAGCGGCACGCCGCACAAGCCATGGAAAAGCACCGACTGACCAGTGAAGAAGAGGTTGTCCGTGCGTGTGCGGATGGGCATATAAAGTCCCTGCTGGGCGAAAAGCGCGCCGTCAGGATTGTTGTAATAATCGCGGATGGTAAGCGGAGAAGCTACGGTAAGACGCTTGACGGCGGACGGCAGGGACGGATAGTACTGCGCAATATGGGCGATAATCTCATCCGCCAGCCGCTGCTTGTATAGTTCGTAGTCTTCGCCTCGATGCATCAGTTGTGTGTCCGCCCATGGAAGGAAATCGTCATAACACACGGGAGACAGTATCTCGACAGTATGCGCCCACTGCCCCTGGTTCTCCACGGGAGGCGTGGTCATCAGAATATAATCCGGCATTCTCTCGTCATGAGAGTCTGTAGGAAGGAGCACCGTGCTGTTGATGAACGGGAACGCGCCCTCTTTGAGTTCGATGAATAGGGACATCGCGGAAATATCCGTGGAGAAAGCGTCCGCCCTGTTGCGTGCAACCTTGCGCATGATCGGTGCGTCGGTCATGGCGAACAGCGTCTTGGGAGGAACCGCAGCGACGAACCTATCGGCGGTGAAAATACGTCCGTCGGAAGTAGTTACACTGCGGGCGTGACCATCCACCACATCCATTTTGCAAACCTCACACTCCGCCAGCACCATTCCTCCATTGGCTTGGATGGATGCGGCGAGTGCGTCCGCCAGTTGCATCGCGTTGTCCTTGAACCGATACTCGCCGGACAGATAGAGCACGGCCAGCATACTGTAAACAGACACGGGTACGTCCCTGACCGTATGTCCGCACATTGGTGTGATATAGCCCAGCACGCGAATCAGTTCCTCGTCAGTGATATGAAGCCGCAGCAGTTGGTCCACGGTCATGTCAGCGTATTCCTTGACTTCGGGGTGGGGTTGGGAGTCACGCAGTAAGTAATGGTCGTATGAATAGGCTATGGTGTGCAGCGCATCCAGATAACGATGCAGTCCCTCCGCCTGATCAGGAAACAGACCGGCCAGATAACGCTCGAAAGCCTCCCTGCCTTTCGGAAGGCGGTAGCAGTTCTCTAAGGCGGTGTAGAGTATCTCCTGCGCGTCCTCATCCACGGGCATCACCCGCAGTTCATTCTTTATGTGGATATAATGAAGCAGGTGGCTCAACGCCCATTCCTCTCCGAACCCGCCGAAATTATGCATACCGGTGTTGAACACGGCATCCCCTCTTCGGAAGGACTGCAGGCCGCCGCCGATGATGCTGTTCTTCTCCAGCACAGTGACGCGGTAGCCTGCTTCCGCCAGTATGGCGCCTGTGAACAGACCGCCCATGCCTCCGCCGATAACGCACACCGTCTGCCTGTCCTCGTGCAGTTTGCGGTACATCGATTCCAGACGTTTGGTCACCACCCGCGTGCCGGAGCGGAAGAGCGGTTGCGTAGTGGATATGCGGGGCAGAACCTGCAGGCGGACATCATGTCCCTCCGCACTGAAACGTCCCTTGGGAAGCACCTCGTACATCCCCTTTATGTGGAGCGGCAGGATGTCCAGACCGAAATACCGCGCGATGGTGAACGCGCCTGTTTGGAATGTGCCGATGCCGCCGTCCCGCGTCCTTGTGCCTTCGGGGAATACCAGCAGATGGTATCCGGCTTTCATATCCGCCTCTAAATCGTGGAACAGCTGCGTATAGTCATCAGACACGAAATGGTAACCGGCTCTCTTCGCCAACTCGCGGAAGAGCCAGAGTTTGCCGAAATCCTTCTTCAGAAGAATGGACATACTGGGTACGGCGGATATGATGGCCATCAAATCCAATGCGGACTGGTGGTTGCAGATGATCACCGCCTGTTTGCGGAACATCTCTCTGCCGGGATTGTCCACGCGCACATGCACGCCGGGCAGCAGGTAAAGTGGGACAAAAGCCGTCTTGTGAAGCGCGTTCACGAACCAACGCCGTCGCTCCTGCGGGTCACGCACGAAAGGGCTTCGCAGCATGTCTGCCACCACACAAATGATGATGAACAGCGCGAACGAAGACCAAGCAGCCGCGCTGCACAAAGCCATCAGGCACTTGTACGGCAGTCCGTTGTTCCTATTGACGGTCATTTCACTCATTCCCAAAACTCGTACATATTGTACCACTGGTTCGGATAGCATTCCATCACCTGCGTCAGATGTGTGGCAAACTCCCGAGCATACTCTTCCGCCGTGTCCGCTTGCAGCCGATTGACAAAGATATGATAACGGGACGGACTATCCTTCATGACAAACACGCAAACAGTGACAGCCTCCCGATACATCTGCGCCAGAGAGAACGGTCCGCGAGGCAGTTTCGCGCGCGCGTGCAAAACATCCGCTGTAACGGTCTTTGAGGATCCGAAATTGCGGTCAGCGAACAGGGTCAGCATATCCCCTTCGGAGAGCGCAGTATTGATATCGTGCAGATAAGCCCAATTGTCATCCTGCGTGATAACGCTGATGCCGTTCGCCTCGAAGACCCGTCTGCGGTTCTCCATTATCGTCCCTTTCTCGCCGCCGAACATCAGCGCGTACATCCTTCTTGTCGGGCGGAGGAAATACCCTGCCATCTCATAGTTACCTACGTGCGAGGACAGCATAAGGCAGCCGCAACCCTCCTCCATCGCCTGTTTCACTGCTTCTTCGCCTTCAATCAGGAATTCAAATCGTCTGCCCGCATAGACGGCAAAACGGTCGATGACCACCTGTCCGAACTGCCGGAATGTTAGATAGACATTCCATACGGCTGCGAAAACGGACTTGCCATGCCGCTGTCGGAAATAATGGTAGGAGGCAAGAAAAGGCGAACGCGCGAACAGCATATAGAAGACAATCACCACGTCCACCACACCGTAGAACACACAGACAGGGACACCACGTAGCATCCATATCAGACTGCGGTGCATCCACGGCAGGCCGTCCGTGCGCCCTGTCCACCGCCTATCGGCAGCCACAGCCATCGGTCAATGGGTCTTGCGCTCGATGTAGTCGCAGAAATCCCGCAGGGTGACAACCTCCTTGAGTTCTTCGGGTACAATGCGGAATCCGAACGTGCGGTCAACAATCACCACGATGTCCACAAAATCCAGACTGTCAATGCCCAGATCCTCGCGCAGCCGGGCCTCGGGGAGGATTTTCGTCTCGTCTATCTCAAACTCATCAACCAGAAAGTCCTTGACTTTTTGGTCTATTTCCTTTCTTTCCATAGTTATATTTTTTGTAGTATTATCTCACTGTTGGTGCCTCGGAACCCATACGAGTTGGAGAGTACCGTGTTGATTGGCAGGCTGACAGTCTGCCTCACGATATTGAGCCGCGCAGCCGCCTCATCGGGTTCCTCCAGATTGATGTTGGGTGCCGCGAATCCGTTGCGCATCATCAGGATGCTGTACACCGCCTCACTGGCTCCCGCCATCCAGCACTCGTGTCCTGTCATCGATTTGGTGCTGCTGACAAGGGCTTTCGTTCCGGCGAACAGTTCGGTCAGAGCCTCCGCCTCCGCGCGGTCACCAGGAAGGGTGGACGTGGCGTGGGCATTGACGTAATCGATGTCCTGTGGAGTGAGTCCCGCATCCGCCAGAGCGCGTTTCATGGCGCGCACCGACCCTTCCGCCGCCGGCTGTGAGATGGCGAGTCCGTTGGACGAAAAGCCATAGCCGGTAATCTCCGCAAGGATGTTAGCGCCGCGTGCCACCGCGTGCTCGTACTCCTCTATGACCAATGCCGCCGCGCCGCCGCTGGGGACAAGCCCGTCGCGGTTCCTGTCAAACGGACGCGATGCCTGCTGCGGAGCATCCATGCGCGTGGAAAAGGCACCCAGTCCGTCAAATGACGCCATAGCCACCTCGTTCACCTCCTGCGCGCCGCCTGCCAGAACGATGTCCTGCAGCCCCTGTTTGATGAGAAGATACGCCATTCCTATGGAATGCGCGCCCGACGAGCAGGCTGCGGAGATGGTGAAGTTGATTCCGCGCAGGCGGAAGATGGTGCTCAGGTTCATCGTCACCGTCGAGTTCATCGTCTGGAAGATGGCACCCGCGCCAATCAGCATGGAGTCCTTCATCTCCTCCATTCGCTTGGCTGTTTGAACCACCGCCTTGCCGGTCGAGTCATTGCCGAACAGTATGCCGGTCTCGTTGGCTGCCAGATAGTCGCTGTCCATTCCCGCCATGGCGAAGGCCTCACGTGCCGCCATATAGGCGTACTCCGTCTCGTCCGCCAATGAGTTGCGCATACGGCGGTCCAGATAGGGCTTCAAGTCGGGACGGGGCACGATGCCCGTCAGGGAGGAACGGTAGCCGTACTCCTTGCGCTTCTCGTCTACGCCGATGCCAGAACGGCCCGCGCGCAGCGATTCGGTCACCTCCGCCACGTTCTGACCGATGCACGACCAGATGCCCATTCCCGTAACAACCACTCTTCTGCTCATATCTTATATTTTGTTTTTCAAATGATTGATTACTTGTTCAAGTTCCTCGTAGAACGGCAAGTCCTCCCTGCGGCTCTGTATATGCCGGCGCACCTCGTCGTAAGCCTGACGGGTGGTGGGAGCCAGTTGCTGCCGGATGTCCAGTATGTCGGTCGCCTCCGCCAGCGCCGTGAACAGGATGGCCATAACCTGATAGGCGTTGTCTATCACCGTGCCGCACAGCAGCGCGGAGTTCGTTCCCATCGAAACGATATCCTGGTTGTCGTTGTTGTTCGGGATGGAGTGGACATAATTGGACATCGAGAGTGTCTGGCACTCGGCGGTGGTGCTGGTGGCGGCGAACTGGCACGCTTGCATACCGTAGTTGAGCCCAAGCACGCCCCTGTTGAGGAACGGAGGCAGGATATTGTCATTGATACGGTGGTGGAACAGATAGTTGAGCTGCCTCTCCGCCGTCATAGCCAGACGGGTGACGGCAATCTTCACCTTGTCCTCCTCCAGCGAGATATAGTCGCCGTGGAAATTGCCGCCGTGGTACACGTTGCGGCTGACGGGATCGACAATGGGATTGTCGCTGGCAGCGTTCAACTCCTCCTCTATTATCTGCCGTGTGTGCAGGAGCGTATCCAGCACCGGCCCGAGAATCTGCGGCGTGCAGCGGAGCGAGTAGTACGCCTGCACTTTCTTCTCGAACACCGCCTCCTTGTGTCCGCCGTCGTATAGCAGATGCTCGCGTTTGACCAGCCGTTGGCTTCCTTCCGCCGTCTTCCGCATACGCGATGCTATCTCAATCTGCGCGCCATGACGGCGTGCGGCATTGAGCGGCTCGGACATCATATCGTCGTAGGATCCGGCTATCTCGTTCATCCACACTGATGACAGGACTGCCAGATTGAGCAGGTTCTCCGCGTGCAGCTGATTGACGGCGGCGATGCCAGTCATCACGCTCGTTCCGTTGGTCGCGCTCAGACCCTCGCGTATATGGATGTGTATCGGTTGCAGTCCCTCGGCTTCCAGCACCTCGGCGGTCGGTCGCCACTCTCCGCGATAGCGCACCTTGCCCTCACCAATCAGGCACAAGGCTATATGCGCCAGCTGGACAAGGTCGCCGCTTGCCCCCACACTGCCGTGACGGGGGATGAAAGGAATAATCGAACGGTTGATGAACTCGCAGAGCAGGAGGACTATCTCGGGATGTACACCTGAGCGCGCCTGGATGAATGACCCCACACGGGCTATCATGGCGGCTTTCACCTCGTTGTCGCCCAGCGGCTCGCCAACGCCCGTGGAGTGCGAGCGGATAATGTTGTATTGCAGGTCTTTCAGGTACTTGTCATCCACACGCCATTGCGCCATTGGACCGAAACCGGTGTTGATGCCGTAGATAATCTTGTCGTGCGCGAAACCGCGAAGGAACTCGTGGCAGTCGCTTACGGCACGCATCGTTTCCCCGTCAACGGTGAACGGGGCATGGTCAATCAGAATATCACGTACCTGTTGCAGAGTTATTGTCATAGTGCCGTTTTTTTGCATACGAGTATGGAGTGTCCTCCCATACCGAGGTTGTCGTGTATTGTCTCCACCGTCAGTCCGGCAGCCTGCACCAGACGCGTCATATCGTCTGTGTTGTACATCTTGCTGTTGCCGTTGGCGAGTGCCGTGAAGTAGAGGCTTATCTGCGTCAGAGCGAACGCCGCGGGGACGTATTTCTGGCGGTCCCAGAGCGTTTCCATGATGAACAGGCGGTTATTGCCGTCCATAATGGCGGCAGCGCGGCGTAGGATACTCACTATCTGCTCCTCCGAGAAGCAGTCGAGGAATTGCGACATCCATATCACGTCATAGTGTTCCGCCGTTGGGAATCCGTCGGATTCGTCCAGCAGGTTCATCCCCACCCCGTGTATGCGCCCTGCACCCGGCTGTCCGGCTGTCGCCTTGCGCATCAGTTCCAACTGTTGCGGAAGGTCGCAGATGGTCACCTGCGCATCCTCGTTGTACGACACGCAGCGCAGGGCGAAGCGGCCCGTATTGCCGCCCACGTCCAGCACGTGCCTGCCGCCGTCGCGGAAGATAATCCGGAGAGCCTCGTCAAACGAATGGTCGGAGTAGTAATGGTCAAAGCCGAACCAGCTCTTCTGCACCTGTCCGGGCAGCGTGCTGAGTCCTTCGTAGATGGTCGGCCATGAGCCGAAATGCTCCAGACCGGCGGGACGGCCTTCCTCCAGAGCCTTGTCTAACACGAACCAGCCCTCGTAATTGACATCGTGGTTGAAGTCAATATCCACCCGTATCAGGGGGTCGTTGAGCAGGAACCACCCGGTCTTCGACAGGCGGTAACGGTCGGTCTCGTCGTCGATGATGACCGTGCCGATAGTGAGTGAGGCCTCCAGCAGACACTTGGCGGCATAGCGGCTCAGACCCGTACGGGAGGCTACCTCCTCCTCGGTCAGTCCCTCGCGGGAGGTATCGAGAAGCTCAAATATGCCGTACTTGATCATCAGGCGGGCGGTCTGGAAGACAACCGGCCCGAATGAGATGATATGCGCCATTTCCTGCGCCTCGCGGGCGTTCCGTTGCTCATGTGTGAACTCTTGACGGAGAGTAGGCGAAAGTGTCATAAGTTTCAGTTATTGCATGAATACTTCTAAAAAGCGCGCAAAAGTAATTGAAAAAATTGAATTATCCTAACCGCTGCTTATAAAAGTTACAATTATTTACCAATGACGGCTGTCTGTTTTGTATTTTATCGTTTTTCCTGTATCTTTGCCGCCCGCTAACATAAACAGTGCAATAACTTTTTTTCCGATATGAACAGCTTCTTGGAATTATGCCGTGCGCGGCGGTCATACCGCAAGTACACCTCCGAGCCGGTCAGCAAAGAACAATTGGACCGCATTCTGCAATGCGCGCTGATGTCGCCTTCGGGCAAACGTCTCAATCCGTGGGAGTTCTACGTCTGCACCAATCAGACTGCCATCCGCAGCCTCAAGGACTGCCGCACGATGGGTACAACGATGTTGGAGACCGCCCCCGTGGCAGTAGCCGTGGCGTTGGACGCGCAGAAAGCCGACACATGGCAGTCGGACGGAGCCATCGCCGCCCTCAATCTGCAACTCGCCGCAGCCGATGAGGGGCTGGGCAGCTGCTGGTGCCACATCTACAACCGCGACAACGCCGAGGCGCGCGTCAGAGAGGCTTTCGGCATACCCGACAACCTCAACGTGCTCTGCCTCATCACCATCGGACACAAGGACGAGGAACGCCAACTATACGACCTAACGAAACTACCTTACTCCAAAATTCACTATACAGAATGAAACCTACCATAGCCATCACAGCCGGCGACATCAACGGTGTCGGCTACGAAATCCTGCTCAAAGGATTGGAAGACAACCATATACTGGAGATTTGCAAACCCGTCATCTACGGCAACGCCGCGATAGCCAGACAGCACGCCGCCCTTCTGGACAACGAAGTGAAGCAACTGTCGTTCACGGTCATCAAGGACGCCGCCGATGCCATCGACGGGAAAATCAGCCTCATCACCTGCTATCCCGATGACACGCCCTTGCAGATAGGTGTCAGCACGCCCGAAGCCGGCAAAGCGAGCCTCGCCTCATTGGAACGCGCCTCACAGGACCTCAAAGCAGGCAAGGTGCAGGGCCTCGTCACCGCCCCTATCAACAAGGAGAACATCCAGTCCGAACAGTTCCGTTTCTCGGGGCACACCGAGTACCTGACCAAGCAGTTTGCACAAGGCGGCGACTCGCTGATGATGATGGTGAGTGACTGTATGCGCGTGGCGTTGGTCTGCAATCATGTGCCGCTCCGACAGGTGCCGGAAAAAATCACGGAGGAGCGCATTCTGGGCAAACTGCACACGCTGGAAAAGACCCTGCGCGACGACTTCACCATCGAGAAACCCCGCATCGCCGTCCTCGCCCTCAACCCCCACGCGGGCGACAACGGACTGATTGGCACGGAGGAGCAGGAAATCATCCGTCCCACCGTGATGAAGGCGGTGGACGAAGGGCTGTGCGTGTTCGGTCCCTACTCGGCGGACGGCTTCTTCGGCGCGGGAAGGTACGTGCATTTCGATGCCGTGCTGGCCATGTACCACGACCAGGGACTCATCCCCTTCAAGTCGCTCGATATGAACGGCGTGAACTTCACCGCCGGACTGAACATCATCCGCACCTCACCCGACCACGGCACCGCCTACGACCTCGCGGGCAAGAACCAGGCGAACCCCACCTCGTTCCGCCACGCGCTCTACATGGCAATCGACCTCTGGCGCACGCGCGAGCAGAACAAGGAACTCAGGAAGAACCCGTTGGAGATAGTGGAAATAACGAGCAGTCACAAACGCCCGGACATACCACTGCCCACAGAATAAACATAAACAATCAGCACAATGACAGCAAACGAAATACGCAAGTCGTTCCTTGACTTCATGCAGAGCAAGGGACACACCATCGTTCCCTCTGCGCCGATGGTTCTCAAAGACGACCCCACCCTTATGTTCACCAACGCCGGCATGAACCCGTGGAAGGGCATCATACTGGGCAACGACCCCATCGTGCATCCCCGCGTGGCGGACAGCCAGAAATGCCTCCGCGTGAGCGGCAAGCACAACGACTTGGAGGAAGTGGGGCACGACACCTACCACCACACCATGTTCGAGATGCTCGGCAA
>JAGCWE010000054.1 GCA_017962005.1 Paludibacteraceae bacterium
ACCGCCTCGCCGCAATCCACTTCCCATTGGGGATTGTTCTGCGCGAGTGCCAAGGCAGGCAGCATTATAGCCAATGCTATTTGTAATATCCTTTTCATAGTCGTTTGCGTTTGAGGGTGTTACACTATTATAAGAACGGTATCTTTCCGCCAGCTCCGGGTTCGGTCATGTCGGTGATGGTGTAGCGCACTTTGTTGAACTCCGCTGTCAGGCTGGCGTCTTTCGTCACTGTGATGGTGCGCGGGTTCTGCTTGCTGCCGTCCGACCACTGATTGAACTCAAAGCACTCGTCCGCCACCGCCTCTACGGTGATGACCGCGCCTTCGGGGTCTTGGTGGTTGATGTTGAGGGAGCAGTTCTCGCCGTTGATGTTCACGGTATAAACGGGTGTCTCTGCCTGTTGGGTCGGGATGAAATACGTGGTGTAGCAGATGTCTTTGGTAGCAGGTTGTATTTTCGGCAGCCAGCCTGCAAACTCGTAGGTGTATTCGTTTGTGGCGGGTTTGGTGGGTGTTGTGCCAGTGAAGGCGGGTGTGGTGCCTTGTGCTACTTGGTCGGTCTTGATGACGTTGCCGTCCTCGTCCTGCCATGTGATGGTGTATTTTTGTGGTGCAACATCGAGAATTGGCAAGATATTAGTAAAGTTTTTCCACTGATCTGCGGCTTTGTACAAGTCTATTGATTGCGCGGGGACATAGAGTGGAATGGACTTGTTCACACCATCGAAGGCACTATTTTTTAATGTCGGCGGAGCGACAGCTTCGCAAGTTACAGCGGTCAAACTGCTGCAATTCTGGAAAGCTCTATTTCCGATGCTTGTGACGCTGTTGGGAATGGTTATGGAGGTCAAACTGCCGCACTTATAGAAAGCATCGTTTCCAATGCTTGTGACGCTGTTGGGAATGGTTACGGAGGTCAAACTGCTGCAACCACCGAAAGCATAGCCTCCAATGCTTGTGACGCTGTTGGGAATGGTTATGGAGGTCAGACTGCTGCAATTATTGAAAGCAGTGCTTCCAATGCTTGTGACGCCGTCTTCGATGATGACGGTTTTAATAGACTCGCGATAGGAATACCACGGTGCAGAATCCCATGAGTAATTCATCATCGCTCCGGCGCCGGAGATGGTAAGAGTACCGCTGCTGAGGGTCCACTTCAGGTTGTCGCCGCAGGTGCCGCTTTGGGCGAAAAGGGTTCCTACGCTTGCGGCAAGAGCGAGGAAGAGGGTTAGAAGTTTGTTCTTCATAGTTGTTTGGTGTTTAGGTTAATTATTAGGTTTGGTTTATGTCAATGCATATACAAAATTAAAAGCGTGAATGTTATCCACGCTTATTCTCTCTAATGAGGTTCCGGAAATGACCCTGCTAACAAGAACAAACAATAACGTCCACGCCGATATGTACGACACGCGCACTATCAGCGCGGCAGAATACATACCTATGGACGTTTATTGTACTATCTTGCTTTGGGTTAGCGAAATTTTCCGGATTTCATTAGACCAAAACAAGCGTCAATAAACGCCTTTATATTATGTCATGCGATGTTCCGTTTGGGGGTAGGATGGCAAGACAGTCCCGCCCGCTTATCCCCAGCGTGAAGCATCACGGCGGCAAAAGTACAGAACAAAAGCGACATACGCAAATGGTATGTCGCTTTTTGTTGTGTTTATAGTGCTTGTATCGACAGGCAATACACGCTTTATTTATGTATGTCGTTGCACCGGCTGTCAGTGCCGGTGGGGCAGAGGCGGGTGGTTTAGTATTCGTATCTATTGTGTTGAGTTATCTTTTAGTCTCAATGTGCTGTTTTCTATCTCACGCTTGATTTCTTCCTCGGACGGCATATAGGGGAGATACTTGGAAGCAAACATCTGCTTCGATTCATTGAGTACAGAATATTTGACAATCGTTTCGTCCTTATCGGCACAAAGCAAAATACCGATTGTAGGGTTGTCGTCTTTGCCACGTTTGATGTCATCGAACATACGGATATACATATCCATTTGTCCCACATCGCGATGAGTGAGTTTTGTCGTTTTCAAGTCAATCAGCACAAAGCATTTGAGCAGGTAGTTGTAAAACACCAAATCAATGTAGAAATGATTCGTCTCTGTGCTGATGCGGTATTGACGCTGAACGAACGAGAACCCCTTTCCCAATTCCAACATGAATTCCTGCAAGTTGTCTATGATGGCATCTTCCAGAGGCTTCTCCCGATGCTGCGGGAAAGGCGGAAGCCCGACAAACTCCAGCACATAGGGATCTTTGACAAACTGCCTGATGTCCATCGGTTTCTCTTTCGCGGAAGTCTGCATTGCAGAATCCGCAGACGAAAGCATTCTCTGATAATAAAACGACTGTATATTCCGTTCCAACTGGCGCACACTCCATTGCCGCGCCGCTGTTTCCTTCAGATACCATTCACGAGCATCAGGATCTTCCACGCGCATTATCAGACGGTTATGACTCCACGGCAAATTGATACACAGTGTGTAGCAAATCTGTTCATCGGGATAAGTGCGATAGAACTGCCGCATGTTGCGCAAGTTGGCATAGGAAAAGCCGTTCCCGTATTCTGTTTCGAGTTTTCGGGATAGATTTTGCAACAGTTGCTCCCCATATTTCGCCTTGTCCGCCCCACGTTGTTCCTCCAATACAATCCGGCGCCCTATCAACCAATATGCCGCCACCATATCCGAGTTCACCACTTTCGCAGCATGCACGCGGGCTTCCGCAAGAATGGCACGGATATCTCCGAGCACATCTCCCGTTGCAGGCGTATTATTGGACGGAATGGTGATTCCTTTCATAAATTGATGTTCTGTTACAATTGTTGTGAAAATTCAGTGTGTCGCAAACTGCGTTCAACAAGCGCTGTGTTATTATGTACGCAACGTTCACATCGGGGTGTGATGAACGGGAGCATATCCCTTCCACTGATCCCCAGTGCGAAGCATTACGGCGGCAAAAGTACAGAACAAAAGCGACATACGCAAATGGTATGTCGCTTTTTGTTGTGTTTATAGTGCTTGTATCGACAGGCAGCGCACGCTTTATTTATGTATGTCGTTGCACTGTCTGTCAGTGCCGGTGGGGCAGAGGCGGGTGGTTAGTTGTCGTTATCTTCGTTTTTGTCCGATTCCAATGGCAAGACCTGCGCTTCCCCGTTTTCAATAGGGCGTATATAGTCACTTGCACGTTCGGGCGATATGATGCTCCGTCCAAGCCCCTGCTCGATGTTTTCCCGCGCTACGCGGGCCGCATTCCCTCCTTGACGTGCCACTTGTTTGTTGGCGGTCAGCCCTTGGGGATTGTTCTGTCTGGCGAACTCTGTTGTGGCAACTTCCGCCAAGGTATTGAGAGCCAACTCCAGATTCGTCATATTATCCCTCAGATTCTCCTTCTTCAGTCCCTTGAAACGTTTATACTCGCGAGTGGTCTTTCCGCTCCAAGCCTGCGTGATGATGTCCGTCAGAAGAGCGTATTCCTTGCCTTCTTTCACCCCTCCGCGCTTCCATTCGTCGGTCAGTTCCTTGCGTGCTTCGATGGATTTGACACGCTGGTTAATCCAGTTGTCGGAATATCCCAAGCGACGATAGTCCGCGACAGCCTGCTGTATGCTCAGTTCCGGATCCTGCAACTGGTCAATCCTCTGCCTTCCGACCTCCGCCAGCCACAGTTTGAAAGGCTCCGCCTTTTTGGAGGGTACGGATTGTATCAGCCGCAGAAGCTGCTCTGTATCAGCCACGTCCGTGAGATATTGCTTGCCGTCGGCAGAGGGCATTTTCAGTTGGTTACAATTTGTAACCGACTCGTTTCCCTCTTTCTTTAATCGGTGCTTAAGGACTTTCCAATAGTTGTGCGCGTTAGGCGTATCCGTCAGCACTCTGATAACATCCACAATGGAGAAGAAGTACTTCTCCTGTTCGTCATCCCATATTATGCGGATTTGCAATCCTTCAAAAAGTTGTATCGCTGTCTGTTGCTGCATGTCAGTCCTTGTCGATTTTTCTGTTTGCGTCCGTAACGTGACGATTGCGGCGCAAAGATAGCGAGTTTTGACGGACAGGGCAAATCAAATGCGCATTTTGAGGTGATTTTTTGCATTATGCAGAAATGACGGAAGGTTTTAACCGGCTGATGATGAGGGCTGTGGGATGCTGATGATAGCGTAAAGATTCGGCAAATATACGGCGCTCATTGCCGAATAACACAGAAATCACACGGTAATCACCCGCTAATCACCCGCTCGGGATAGGAAATTCATGCATAAAGTATAGGATGTGCAAGGGGGGCAGGATGTGACGGGGATGGGTGTGGTCAGGGGGCGGGGTGGAGGAAGGCGGGGTCGAGATAGGTCCGCTCAATCGCGTCGATGGCCTGGTGCGCCTCTTCCGGCAGCGTGTCCGTGCTGTCCGCAAGCAGGGCGGTCAGTGTCGATACCAAGTCGGACATACTGCCGACCGCAGGCGTGCGCTGCAAGTCCGCGTTCTGCGGGACGGCGGAGAGATTGACCACCCGCTGCCTTACCGACTCCACGCCGTGCTTCGCCAGTTTCTCCTTCGGCGGCGTGATGGCCTGTTGCAGACGGTCGAAATTGACCTGCCAGAGCAGCGTAGCGTGAACGATGGTGCTTTGCGGCAGCGCGAAGCACGCCGTACCGCTCACTTTCTTGCCGTCCACCAATATGTCATTATGCTCGGTCGTTACTGCCGGATAACCCATCTTACGCAACGCGTCGGACATAAACTCCATATAATGGGCGAACACCTGCTCGCTGTGCGGAGAGGGCGATATATACGACACCATCAGGTTTCCCTCGTCGGCATACACGCATCCGCCACCGCTCTTGCGGCGGTACATCCTGATGCCGTTCGCTTCGCAGTAAGGCACGTTCACTTCGTTCTCCATCACCTGGTGGCGGCCGAAAATGACGGTGGGTTCGACTATCCACAGGAAAAGGGTGTCTTCCTGTACGTTGGCTGCAAGGTACTCTTCCATAGCGAGGTACCATACGAGCCTTTTTCCGGTAGGGGCAATCAACAGTTTCATTGTATGTGGGGTTGGATGTTTAGCATGGTGCCGTCTGCCGCAGGGGTTATCGTGCGGTACGCGACAAGTCTTTGATGGGGTAGGTGGCGGCGCGTTCCTGCTGCTGCGTCTGTATCTCTTTCTTTTTGCGGAAGATGACGCGTAGCAGGAAATAGTTGACCACACCTGCTATCAGGATGGCAGCCAGCCCCGCCCAGCGGTCCGTGTCAATAGCGTCCTCCCAATGCCGCAGGACAAGCAGCAGGAGGTTGAGCAGTCCCATCTGGATAAGGAAATTGACCACTCTGGAACCGGCAAAGCCGCCGGCGTTCTTCCACGACGGACGGGAACGGAAGGTATAGTAGGTCGTGAAGAAATAGTTGGCCGTCATCTCGATGAAGAAAGCCGTGACGAACGCGAGGTTGGTCAGCCAGTTGTTCACACCTCCCATCCACCTGTCAAACAGCCACAGCAGCGCATCGTAGAGCGCGTACTGCACAAGCGTTCCGATCAGTCCGACAATCGTGAAGCGGACTGCGGAACGGGCTGTATCGTTCAGACGGGAAGTGAGAAGCCGCATGAGTCGTTACTGTTTGGCGGAAAGCGTGGCAAGCATCTCTTCCATGGCAGCGGGCAGCCCTTCCGGGTTTCTTCCTCCGGCGGTTGCCATCCACGGCTGACCACCTCCTCCGCCTTGTATATGCCGCGACGCCGACTTAATCATCTGCCCGGCATTCAGACCTTCGTCCACCAGCGGCTGCGAAAGGAAGACGGACAGCGTAGGTTTGCCTTCCCACAGGGTGGCTCCCACTACGGCAAAGCGCACGTCGGTAAAGCGGCCGCGAAGCATGGGGAACACGTTGCGGATAAAGGCCGGGTCGCAGGTCTCGTTCAGGCGCACCAGCCGTATGCCGCCGAAGTCCTCGGCCTTCTCGATGAGCCGGTCGCGGAACTGCGCCATACGCTCCGCCATGAAGTCCTCCACCTGCTTCTTCAGCCCGGCGTTCTCGTCCATGGAGCGCTGGATGGCCGCCATGAGGTCGGGCGCGTTGTTGAACAGTCCGCGCAACGAAACGAGCAGGTCGGTCTGGTCGTAATAGACCTGGTCGGCTGCGGCTGCGGTGACCGCCTCGATACGGCGTATGCCCGCCGCCACTGATGTTTCCATCAGGATGCGCACCGAGCCAATCTGTCCCAACCGGCTCACATGGCAACCGCCGCACAGTTCGATGGAGGGACCGTACTTGATGACGCGCACGTCGTCGCCGTACTTCTCGCCGAACAGCGCCATCGCGCCCATCGCCTTGGCTTGGGCTATCGGCGTATGACGGCTCTCCTCGAGGTCGTAATCCTGACGGATGAGGCGGTTGGCAAGCTGCTCCGCCTGCCGCAGCTCCTCGGGCGTCACTTTCTGGAAGTGGCTGAAGTCGAAGCGCAGGCTGTCGGGCGTCACGAGGCTGCCTTTCTGCTCCACGTGCGTGCCGAGCACCTGACGGAGCGCATAGTGCACAATGTGTGTGGCGGAGTGGTTGCAGGCAATCGCCCGGCGGCGTTCGGCATCCACCGCGGCATGAACCGTGCCTGTCATGTCCTCGGGCAGTTCGGTGACAATATGCACGGGCAGACCGTTCTCGCGCTTGGTGTCCGTCACGCGGACAGTCTTCGCGCCGAACGTGAGCGTGCCCGTGTCGCCCACCTGACCGCCCATCTCGGCGTAGAACGGAGTCCTCGCCAACACAATCTGGTAGAAGTCCTTCCCTTTCTGGGACACTTTGCGGTAGCGCAGCACCTTCGTCTCAATCTCCAGTTCGTCGTAGCCGACAAACTCCGTGTCGCCGTCCTGCAGCAGCACCCAGTCGCCCAAGTCCTGCTTGTTGGCGGAGCGTCCCATCTCCTTCTGATGCTCCAGCGCGCGGTTGTACTCCTCCTCGTTGGTGGTCATCCGGTGTTCGCGCAGAATGAGTTCGGTCAGGTCAAGCGGGAAGCCGTAGGTGTCCTTGAGAGTGAAGACGTCGTTGCCGCTGATTTCGGTCCTGCCCGCTTTTCTGGCATCCTCTATCAGTTTGTCCAACAGGCTTATTCCCTTGTCCAACGTGCGGAGGAACGCCTGCTCCTCGGCCTGTATGACGGGGATAATCTGCTGCTCCTGCTGCTTGAGTTCGGGATAGGAGCCGCCCATGTCCTCCACCAACTGCGGGACAAGTTTGTAAAGGAACGCCTCGCGCTGTCCGAGGAACGTGTATCCGTAGCGTACGGCGCGGCGCAAGATGCGGCGGATGACGTAGCCGGCTTTCTCGTTGCTTGGCAGTTGTCCGTCGGTGATGGCGAAACTGATGGTGCGTATATGGTCGGCAATGACGCGCATGGCGATGTCCGTATCCCCGTCTTTACCGTAGGTCACGCCGGTCAGCTCACCTATGCGGCGAAGCATGGGTTGGAACACGTCCGTGTCGTAGTTCGACTGTTTGCCTTGCAGGGTGCGGACTAATCGTTCGAAGCCCATGCCTGTGTCTATCACTTTCTTGGGCAGTTCCACCAATGAGCCGTCCGCCTTGCGGTTGTACTGCATGAAGACGAGGTTCCAAATCTCGATGACCTGCGGGTGGTCCTTGTTCACGAGGTCGCGTCCCGCAACGCCTGTCTGTTTCTTCTCCTCCTCCGTGCGGCTGTCCACGTGGAGTTCCGAGCACGGACCGCACGGACCCGTGTCGCCCATCTCCCAGAAGTTGTCGTGCTTGCTGCCGTTGAGGATATGGTCAGCGGGCAGGTGCTTCGCCCAGATGGCTGCGGCTTCGTTGTCACGCTCCAGCCCTTCGGCGGGCGAGCCCTCGAAGACGGTGGCATAGAGGTTCTTGGGGTCAATCTTGAGCACGTCCACGATGTACTCCCATGCAAAGTCGATGGCCTCCTGCTTGAAGTAGTCGCCAAACGACCAGTTGCCCAACATCTCAAACATCGTGTGGTGGTAGGTATCATGTCCCACCTCCTCAAGGTCATTATGCTTACCGCTCACACGCAGACACTTCTGCGAGTCAGCCTGACGTCTGCACTTCGGTGTGGC
>JAGCWE010000055.1 GCA_017962005.1 Paludibacteraceae bacterium
ACACGATAATCGAGATAGACGGGATGACCGTCGCCTTGAAACTCTGCAGGAAGAAATAAACGACCAGAATAACGAGGAGGATGGAAATGATGAGCGTCTCCAGCACATTGTGGATAGCGGCGAAAAGGAAGTCATCGGAGGTCTGCAGAATCTCGAACTCCAACCCAGCCGGCATGGTGGGCTTGAGATCCTCATAGAGTTGGTGGATGCGGGCGTTGACCTCGGTGGCGTTAGCCCCCGGCGCCTGGAAGACCATAAACAAGGTTCCCGGCTTGCCGTCGATATTGGAGGTGAAGTTATAACTAACCGCACCTATCTCCACGTCCGCCACGTCGCTCAGGTGCAGCAGATTCCCGCTGTTGGTCGTGCGCAGCACAATGTCGTTGAACTCCTCCACGGTCTTGAGCGTACCCTTGTACTCCATCGAGTACTGGTAGGCGTTCTCGGAACGCTCGCCCAACGAGCCCGTAGCCGCGACGAAACTCTGTCCGCCGATAGCGGCAAAGACATCATTGGGCTCGAGTCCGTACTGCGCCATCACATCGGGCTTGAGCCATATACGCAGGGCGTAGGTGTTACCCAGCGACATGACATCTCCCACACCGATGATACGCATCAGGCGCGGCTTGATGTTGATGTCAATATAGTTGGAGATGAAGTCGGCATCGTACTTGCCGTCGGTGGACTTGAGCGCACCGATATGCAGGATGTTGTTCTGCTGCTTCATGACCTGCACACCCACTTTGGTCACTTCGGCGGGCAGGAGCGCAGTGGCTTTGCTGACACGGTTCTGCACGTTGACAGCCGCCAAGTCCGGGTCCACGCCCTGCTTGAAATAGACCTGTATGGACACTTCACCCGATGCGGAAGCCGACGAGGTGATATAGGTCATACCGGGCACACCGTTGATGCTCTCCTCAATCGGCTGTACCACAGATTTCATAATGGTGTTGGCGTCGGCACCTGTGTATGAGGTGGATACACGCACGGTAGGCGGCGCAATGTTCGGGTACTGCTCAATAGGCAGGGTGGTGATGCTGATGAAGCCCACCAACATGATGACAATGGATATGGCACATGCCATCACGTACTTGTTTATGAATATATTGCCTTTCATAGTTTTTTGCTTTCAGTGTTCAGCGTTCAGTTGTCAGTGTTCAGTATTCAGTGTTCAGTATTCTGCTTACTGACGGCTGAAGGCATTAAAAAAGTACGCGCTGGCCGTCCTGGACGTTGTTGGCACCAACGGTGACAATGCGGTCACCCACGTTCAGACCGGAGGTGACAATCACGTCCTTGCCGTTACCAGTGTCCTCGGTCGTGATGACTACAGCCGAAGCCGTGCTGTCCGGCTGCACGACAAAGACAAGACGCCTGTCCTGCAAACGCACTACCGCCACCTGCGGAATAACCATCACATCCTTCTCATCGAAAGGCAATACGACCGTGCCCTGAATACCTGAGAAGAGATGTCCGTCAGGGTTGGGGAACGTAGCCTTGCAAGCAAGCGTACCCGTGGTGGCATCCACCACTCCCGTAAGACTCGTAACACGTCCCTTGTGCGGGTACTCGGTGCCGTTCTTCATCACAAAAGTCGCATCGGGCAGTTCGGCGAGGTACTTCTCCACATCCGCCTTAGACAGACCCAACGACACTTGCTCCTCAACAAGTGACTCGTTGATAGAGAACTGCGCCGTCATCTTCTCGTTACCACTGAGCACCGTCAGTTGCGTGGCGGGAGACACCTGGTCGCCCTCGTGCACGCTGACACCGCCTATCACGCCCGACACAGGAGCAGTGATGGTGCAGAAGCCAAGGTTAACGCGAGCGCGGTTGACCGTAGCCTGCGCCTGACTGACTGCGGCTTTCGCCTGCTTGTAGTTGTTCTCCGCATTGTCGAGCATGTAGCGGCTGACGATGTTTTTCGCGAACAGGTTCTTGTTGGACTCCCATTCCATCTTCGCGCTGCTCTCATTCGCCTGTGCCGCCAACAGATTCGCTTCGGCAGCCTCCAGTTCGAGTTCGGCGTTGCGCGAATCAATCTTAAAAAGCACATCGCCTTTCCGCACCTGCTGACCTTCTGTCACGCACTTCTGCATGAGCTGTCCGCTTACCTGCGGCACAATGGTCACGTCGTGCTGACCTTTCATCTTCGCGCTGAACTTGACAGGCAGCGTAATGTCCGATTTCTGCACAGTAAACGTTTCATACGATGTCTGTTCTGTCTTCGGCATGTCAATACTACAGGAGACCAGTCCTGTCAGAACGAGCATCAATGCTCCTTTTGTAAATTTGGATTTCATATAATTAGGATTTAAAATATGTGTTCTTACGCACGTACACACAACAAGGGTGGCAAATGTACAACTTTTCCTCCGAATAAAAGAGGTTTTTCCGATATTTTTGCATAAAATGAGGCAGCAACCATACAGCAACCATAAGTGAACTTAAATCGCAACAAAGAAAGAGACGTTGCGCAGATGCAATGCGCGGTAAACGAAGAAATCTGTCTTGCTCCATATTAGCTGCAAATCGGGTGCAAAGATACGATACGGGGGATTGGCGTTGTCCCACTGCGTCCCGTTGCATCCCGTTTATACACAATAAGTCCCACTCCGTCCCATTTTCGCGTTCGGCAACAACGCCCTTTGGGCTGTCGCAAAAGTCAATACCACTTCGTCGGAAGTGACTCCTCTAAAGACTTTCGACATCATCGAAAGTAAATGACTCGTACTTCCTCCTCTCCGACTTCGAAAGCAGGACTTTCTTGTCGGTTTATATACCCCCTCCATAATATAGCAAAAAAATGGCCTAAATCTATCACTCGCGTTCGTCAACAAGGTCGCAAAGGTCAATACAACCCTGTTATATTGACAGGCGACTTGTGCCTCCGCTCTCCCCATGCGAAAATAATCAGTCCGCCGCTTCGCTCTGTTGATTATTTTCTGTGGGG
>JAGCWE010000056.1 GCA_017962005.1 Paludibacteraceae bacterium
ATTTTTGTGTCTGTATGCCTCTATAGATATGTAAAGGGTATAAACTTAGGTAGCCCAAGAGTGCCGGAAACTGTCAAATGGGACGGAGTGGGACTTATTGTGTATAAACGGGATGCAACGGGACGCAGTGGGACAACGCCATTCCCCTGTATCGTATCTTTGCACCGTAAAACGATTAGAAGCGCCCGCACGGCACACTCCTCCGGAACAAAAATGCACCACTCTTTGGAAAAGTGCATAAAACATTTGCGAATATCATTTCTTTTTCATATCTTTGTGCGTTTTTTGTGTGCAATAACACCGCCCCATAAGGCATCAGACTATGAAACAAATCCTTTTTACCCTCTTGGCGGTACTGACGTTCACCGCATGTACCGGCACCGACGAACAGTTGGAACAGCGTGCTGCGGAACTGTGTCAGTACATCCCCGACCATGAGTTGCTGGAGCGTTCGCGTGACTATCTGACGGCCGATTTCTATGCAGTCTTGGATACGATGTTCTACCGTTTGCCGGAGCACGAAGCCATGGACCACGAGTGGCTCTATTACTTTGTGACGGGCAACGGCGGCACGATTGCCGATTATGAGGTGGCGTCGGTCGAAAAGACGGATGACACCCACGCGGTCGCTACTGTTCTTGTGCGGCAGGTGTGGCCGGAAGGCGTGACTGGGGACGACGATGGGGAGCCGGAGGAGCACCGTCTCTGCATGGAGTGCGTGGACGGCAGCTGGCTCATGTCGGATTTCGACGGGCACAAGGCCGATTGTATCCGCTACATAGCCAACAACCGCAAGGAGCAGGCTCTGCGCGAGGCCGTCAGCGGCTATCTGGTGAGGGAAATCGGTCAGTACTACCGGCAAGGAGAGTTCTGCATCCCGGCACTGATGATGGTGGCGGAGGAAGATTCGCTTGTGTACGGCGACTTCTGGATTTTCTGGTACAACCTCGCCGGTGATACGCTCAAGACCGTTTCCGGAGGCAACCATTCCGGTCTTATGACCATTGCCATACAGGATGGCGCACCGCTTGTCACGGCTTTCGAGCAGACGCTGGATGGTGCCGGCTACGAGGCCAGTGCCAGACGCATCTTCGGTTCGCACTACGACATATATCAGAATATGCATTCCAATGCCGGTGTCCGTGAGGCCGTACGCCGGGAACAGTTGCAGGAATACATCAGCCGTCACGACATCCCCGCGCGCTGTTACCAGGACTACGGTTGGCCCGCTGTGGAATTGACACGCTGAACATCTGTTATGGAAATAACGCTGCTATTGGAATGTACCGACCGCTTGCAGTTACGGCAGTGGCTTATGGACAACCGGACGACGGCAACGGAGTGTTGGGTTACTATGTATCGCACCAAGACACCTCGTACCGATTGCATACCCTATCTGGAAGTGGTGGAAGAGGCGCTTTGTTTTGGCTGGATTGACAGCACTGTCAAACGCCTTCCGGACGGACGGTGCGCACAGCGCATCTCGCCACGCCGCAAGGGAAGCCACTGGACGGATTTGAACAGGCAACGCTGTGCCGACCTTGAGCGGCGCGGACTGATGACCGATGCCGGACGTATGGCAATAAGTCAGTAAGGTCATATACACGTAACCCGTCACCGTACGGTTGGGATACAAACAGCATATAGAGATACCACTTATGAGAATAATCAGGACTTTGTTGCTTTCGGTTGCGCTGTTGGCTGTCGGACAGTGGCTAATGGCTGAGGATGCCGTCATCGGACATGTCAGTCTCGACGGCTTGTACTACAATCTCAACACGGAGGAACAAACGGCAGCCGTGACTTGGGAGGTGAAGGATAATGCCGCCAACTGTACGGGTCTGACGGAGATTGTTCTGCCGGATGGTGTGACCAAGATTCGCCATTCCGTTACGCCGCCGGCGCTGGTTATGTATCCGTTCTTACCTGCAATACGAAACGGCTCGTCAACGGCCGGCTGCTTATTGAGAAGGATGGCAATGTGTATTCCGTTACCGGTCAGGACGTAAGACAGTAAATAATTATCATCGGTTTGAAGTTGCATATATGTGTAGGAAACAATGAGAAAAGAGAAGAAGAAAAACATGCCGGGAAACCGTGGTGGTCTGTGGATTATTCTGGTGGCGGCGGCGGCACTGGAGGCTATCTCGTGCATCATGTATTTCACCAGCCGCGCCGCTATCCGTCTTGAGGCGGAGCAGCGTGCCAGGACTGAGTTGCGCCGAGCGGAACTGGAAATTGACGTGCATGCCGTCGAGATGGAGACGGCAGCCAAGACCTTGGCGTTGCTGGCAGAGAAGCATATCGACCAGCCCGACTCCGTCTTCTCCGCCACGCGTCTTGCGGTGAGCACGTTGCGCGCGAATACCAGTATGGCAGTGGCTTTTGTGCCGGACTATTTCCCCCATCGAGGACGCTATTTTGAGGCTTGCAGCAGCCGCATTTCCGAGGATAGCATCTACACGCGGCAGATTGGCAGTGCCGGGCACGACTACACGCAGATGGAGTGGTGGCAGAACGGCTTTGTGCACGACAGTTGCTGGTGGTGCGAGCCTTATCTGGACGACTCGGGCTCCAGGGCCTATGTGGTCAGTTGCTCGTACCCGGTGCGCGACAGGAACGGCAAGGTCGTGGCGGTCGTATGTATCGACATGTCGCTTGACGATCTCAAGAACCTCTCTGACTACCTGCAGGTCTATCCCAACAGTTACTACTCCATCCGTTCCAGTACGGGAACGGACATCGTGCCGGCACCCGACACGATAGCCGGACGCAAATACAACATCTTCGGGGAGGAGATTGATGCCACCGGTTGGCATATCGAGATTATCATCCCCGACGAGGAGCTGTTCCGTGACCTCAATCATACCGGGCGTATCGTCGTACTGCTGATGCTGCTGGGTCTGGTGATGCTTATACTGATTGTTTGGTATGCCGGACGCAACAACAAACGCCTCATCGAATCCACGGCACGCAACCGGAGCATTGAGAACGAGCTGGACATCGCCCGCAAGATTCAGATGGCTATGCTGCCGACTCGTTTCCCGCCCTTCCCCGACAATCAGAGCCTCAGCGCGTATGGCGAGGTCATTCCGGCAAAGGAGGTTGGCGGTGACCTGTTCGACTTCTACATCCGTGAGAACCGCCTGTTCTTCTGCATTGGTGACGTAAGCGGCAAGGGGGTTCCGGCTTCTATCGTCATGGCAATGACGCGCTCGCTCTTCCGCAGTTTCACCTCGTATATTGACAGTCCCGCGCAGATTGTCACGATGATGAACGATATGCTCAGCGGCGAAGACAACGAACAGAACATGTTCGTCACCTTGTTCTTGGGTGTGTTGGATCTCTCTTCGGGCAAACTCAGGTACTGCAATGCCGGGCATAACGCGCCGGTAAAGGCGGATGGGAAAATGCTTGACTGCAATGCCAATCTGCCCTTGGGTGTACTGACCGGATTTGAATACCACGAGCAGGAAACGAAGATGGCGGTGGGTGACACCTTGTTCCTCTATACCGACGGACTGACCGAGGCGGAGAACAGCGCGCATGAGCAGTTCGGAGAACAGCGGATGGGTGAGCGCATGGCTGTTATCGGCGGGAAGACTCCGCGTGAACTGGTCGAAGATATGCGGAAAGCGGTGCAGGCCTTTGTCGGCGAGGCGGAGCAGAGCGATGACCTGACGATGTTCGCCGTACGCTTTTTGAGTCAGGCGCAGACGGCGGGTGGGTACTTATCTCTCGTCATGCGCAACGACATCCAACAGATACCGACGTTGGCGGAATGGATTGAGATGATTGGTTTGCCGCAGGAACTCAACATGCCCGTCAACCTCGCGCTTGAGGAGGCGGTCAGCAACGTGATGCTCTATGCCTATCCGGGCAAGAGCGGACAGGTGCTTGTCGAGGCGGAGAAGAACGCGAAACAAATCATATTCACCATCACCGACAGCGGCATCCCCTTCGACCCGACCCAACAGCAGGAGGCGGACATCACCCTGTCTGTCGAGGAGCGCGCCATCGGCGGTCTGGGCATACACCTTGTACGCCAGCTGATGGACGACATCCGCTATGAACGCAAGGAAAACAAGAATATATTGACATTGACCAAACAATTATAACTATGGAAATCAACATTGTAAATGAGGGTGAGCAACTCATTGCGCAACTCTCCGGAAGACTGGACACAGCCGCAGCGGCAGAAATCGCATCGGACTTCCAGACGCTCGCTGCACAAGCGGACAAGCACATCATTCTCGACTGCGCCCGACTCGAGTACATATCCTCATCGGGACTGCGTCTGTTCCTCGCCTTACGCAAGGAGTCCGCAGCCAAAGGCGGCAGATTGCAGGTGCGTGCCATCAACGCCGACATACGTCAGGTATTTATGATGACCGGCTTCATCAGCCTCTTTGAGATAATCTGATTATGGATCTCCACACAGAATTCATTTTGGAGGAGTACCGTGCAGCGAAGCCCGTGTTTGAAAAGATGCAGACGGAGGTGACCCGCATCCTGCGCGAGGCTCTGGAGCGAAACGGACTCATTGTGACGGCAGTCGAGGCGCGTATCAAGACGGAGACAAGTCTGGCGGACAAGTTGGCGCTTAAAGGCTATAAATACGCCTCGCTCAGCGACATCACCGACATCCTCGGTGCGCGCATCATCACCTTCTACACCGATGATGTGGACCGTATCGCAGCGATAGCGGAGCAGCTCTTCGAGATTGACTGGGCGAACTCGGTGGACAAGCGCAAACTCCACCAGTTGGACAGTTTCGGCTACAACTCGCTGCACTACATCTGCCGTCTGCCGGGCTATGACTACCGTTTCGAGCTGCAACTCCGCACCACCCTGCAGCATGCATGGGCGTCCATCAATCACGATACGGGCTACAAGTCCGGCGTGGAGATTCCCCGCGAATATGTGCGCCGTATCAACCGCATGGCGGGAATGTTGGAGATGGCGGATGATGAGTTCAGCCGTATCCGGATTGAGATTAACGACTATCGCCGCCGGGTACAGCAGTTGGTTCAGAACGGCAGGCTGGATGACGTGCTCTTGGATGGCGACACCTTCCGCAGTTACTTGAAGGTTCGTCCGTTTGAGCGGCTCAACCAGCG
>JAGCWE010000057.1 GCA_017962005.1 Paludibacteraceae bacterium
ATTTCTTCCTGCAGAGTTTCAAGGCGACGGTCATCCCGTCTATCTCGAGTATCGTGTCTTTGCTTGGCACGTTCGCCATTGTCAAGCTTGCGGGCTTCTCGCTCAACATACTGACGCTCTTTGCCTTGGTGCTCGCCATCGGTACGGTCGTCGATGACGCCATTGTGGTTGTCGAGGCGGTGATGGCGAAGATGGAAGGCGGTATATCTGATGCCCGCGAGGCGACGCGTCAGGCTATGAGTGAGGTGTCTGTGGCTGTCGTTTCGTGTACGCTTGTCTTCATGGCGGTGTTCATTCCTGTGGCGTTCATGCCCGGCACGTCGGGAAGTTTCTTCCTGCAGTTCGGTGTGACGCTGGCTTCGGCGGTAGGTCTGTCCTGTGTCTCGGCGCTTGTACTCTGCCCTGCCCTCTGCGCCTTAATGATGCGTTTCGACCCCAACGAGAGCGACAGGAAGAGCCTTAACTACTATGTCCGCCGCGCTTATACGGTCAGTTATAACGCCATCGCAGGCAAGTACCAGAACGGTGTGCGGAAGTTCCTCAAGCGCTCGTGGTTGGCATGGGGGCTGTTGGCGGTGTCTGCCGTCATCCTCGTCATTTCAATGAAGGGGTTGCCTTCGGGTCTTGTGCCGCAGGAGGACCAGGGTGTCTTCTTCGCCGAGGTGCGCGCGCCGGAAGGATGCACACTCCATGAGACGGAAGAGATTGTCCGCAAGGTGGAGGAGAAGATTAAGAACATACCCGAGTTGGAGAGTTACGCCGTTGTCAATGGCTACGGTATGATGTCCAACAGTTCGGCGAGCAGTTATGCCACGCTTATCGTCCGTCTCAAGAACTGGGACGACCGTCCGGGCATGAACCACATTATCGAGCTCGTCTATGGACGTTTTGCTATGGACTGCCAAGAGATAAAGAACGCCGTCGTCATTCCGTTCCAGATGCCGCAGGTGCCGGGTTACGGCTCCAGCAACGGCGTAAACCTTGTGCTGCAGGACACGCAGGACCGTCCTATGTCCGAGTTCAACGATGATGCCAACAAGTTCATCGCCAAGCTCAACGAGCGTCCGGAAATCATGATGGCTATGTCCACCTACTCCGAGCGCTTCCCGAAGTATGATGTCAGTGTCGATGCCGCCCAGTGCGACCGTGCCGGTGTCACGCCTGCCGCTGTGCTCAACACCCTTGGTGCCTACTGCGGTGGTGCCTATGTCGGCAACTTCAACCAGTTCGGTAAGGTCTATCGTATCATGGCGAACGCCGCGCCCGAATACCGTCTCGACCCCTCTTCGCTCAACAATATCTTCGTGCGAGTGGGAAGCGGCAAGATGGCTCCTATATCCGAGTTTGTCAGCCTCAGGGAGATTGTCGGCTCGGCGTCTGTGGAGCATTTCAACCTCTACCAGTCCATCACGTGCGGTATCATGGCGGCTAACGGCTATTCGGAGGGCGACGCGCACATCGCCATCGCTGAGGTGTTCAAGCAGACCATGCCTTCCGGCTACAGTTACGAGTACGGAGGTATGTCGCGTGAGGTGGAGGAGACCGCGGGCAGCAATGCCACCGCGCTCATCTATGTCATCTGCGCCATCCTTATCTACCTCATCCTCGCCTCGCTCTACAACAGCTGGTTCACCCCGTGGGCGGTGTTGCTCAGTGTGCCGTTCGGTCTGATGGGCTCCTTCGGTGTCACATGGCTTGTTTCGCTGCTTCACCTGCCAGGTATGGAGAACAATATCTACCTCCAGACGGGTGTCATCATGCTTATAGGCTTGCTCGCCAAGACAGCCATCCTTATCACCGAGTTCGCGCAGGAACGTCGTGCGCAGGGTATGTCCATCCGCGATGCCGCGTTTGCTGCCTGCGAGGAGCGTCTGCGTCCTATTCTTATGACCGTTGTGACGATGATTGCGGGTATGATTCCGCTTATCATTGAAGGCGGTGCGGGTGCCAATGGTAACCGTGTCCTTGCCCTCGGTGTGACAGCCGGTATGGCGGTCGGAACACTCGCGTTGCTGTTTGTGGTGCCTGCGTTCTTCATTGTCTTCCAGAACCTGCACGAGAAGTTCCAGGGCGCACCCGCCAAAGAGAATCCGACAGACGAAGCCGCTCAGACAGCAAAGCGGTCCAGCGTTAGCGCTCTGACAGTGCTAATCCTGGTTGGCACGCTCACACTCTCCTCTTGCGGCATTTATGGCAAGTACAACCCGCAGCACGAGGCACCTGCCAACCTCTTTGGTGACACAACGGCCTTACTGCAACAAGAAGATTCCTTTCACCTTTCAACTTTCACCTCTCAACTTTCTTGGCGCGAGGTCTTCGTTGACCCGCAGTTGCAGAGCCTCATAGAGAAGGCGTTGGAGAGCAATACGGATTTGAAGTCGGCGCGCATCGCCATCGAGCAGTCGCAGGCGTCACTGAAAGCCGCCAAGCTCGGCTATCTGCCGTCGTTCTCGCTCGCTCCGCAGGCGGGGTACAACGGCAACATCACCGGCAACGCATGGGTGCCTGTCTACAACGTGCCCGTGCAGATGAACTGGGACCTCGACATCTTCGGCACCAACCTCAATCAGGTGCGCAAGTCCAAGGCCATCGCCGCGCAAGCCGAGTACAGGAGGCAGGCGGTGCAGGCGAACCTCATCTCCACCATCGCGCAGCAGTATTTCATGCTGCAGCTGCTTGACCGTCAGTTGGAGATACTCACCCACACTGACAGCCTGTGGAACATATCGCTTGAGACGCAGCGCGCGCTCTTCGAGAACGGCAAGTCCTACTCCACTGCGGTCAACCAGATGGAGAACTCCTATCTGAACGTCAAGCGCCAGATTATCGAGGTGCAGCGCAGCATACGCGGCACGGAGAACAGCATCTGCCGCCTGCTCTGCATCACGCCGCAGCATATCGCCCGCAGCGCATGGAGCGACTTCACGCTGCCCGAGCGCATCAGCACCGGTGTGCCCGCCCAACTGCTCGAGAACAGGCCCGACATCAGGATTGCCGACCAGGTGCTGGCCGAGGCGTTCTACAACACCAACGCGGCGCGCGCGGCGTTCTTCCCCAAGATATCCTTGCAGGGTATTCTCGGCTGGGGCAACAGCGGCGGGGCGATTGCCAATCCCGGCGCGTTGCTCTTCAATGCGCTCGCGTCCCTCACGCAGCCCATCTTCGCGCAGGGAAGGCTCATAGCGCAACTCAAAATCAGCAAACTGTCGAAACAGGACATGCAGCAGAAGTACGTCCAGACGGTCATTGACGCAGGCAACCAGGTCAACGAGGCGCTTGCTGACTGCCAGGCTGCCAAGCAGAAGGACATCCTCTACACGCGGCAGGTCGAAGTGCTGACCGACGCTTATGCGGGCACGCACGAACTGATGGATGCCGGCAAGGCGAACTACCTCGAGGTGCTCACCGCACAGGAGACGCTCCTGTCCGCGCAAATCAATGAGGCGGCGAATCTCTACGACGGCTCACGCGCCCTCATCACCCTTTACATCGCCCTCGGCGGCGGAGGCAAATAAACGGCTGACTATGGAACTTTCCGAGCTCTCATGGAGTATTCGCGGCACCCTCGGCCGCAAACTCCTTATGAAGGCGCAGCAGTACGATGATGTGGTGGATTTCACCCTCGGCGACCCGGACATACCTACTCCGGACGGCATCTGCGAAGCGGCGGTAAGGGCCATCCGTGAGCATAAGACGCGCTACACGCCTGCGGGAGGCATTGCGCCGTTGCGTGAGGCGGTGGCTGGAGAAGGAGCATGTGGCGGTCACGCCCGGACTCTCTTTCGGCGATGCCTTCGACGGATATATACGTCTGGCGTTCACCTTGAACGACGACGTGCTGCGCGACGGTGCCGCACGGATACGCCGCTTTATCGGCTCGCTGGAGGGGTGACGGACTGGAAGAATTTGATTGGAGGATATACGGATGTTTTTAGGATTTGGTGTTGATGCTTGGATAACCATTGTCACGGTACTGGCGATGTTCACCGTGCTGTTGTTTACCAAGTTGCGTTCTGATTTGGTCTTTTTGGGAGCCATTGCCGTGCTGTATGTCACGGGCGTGCTGGATGCCAAGGAGGCTTTTTCCGGCTTCAGCAGCACGTCGGTCATTGTCATCGGGGTGTTGTTTGTCGTGGTGGCGGGGCTGACGCATACGGGCGTCCTGCAGTGGATTGTCAGGCACTTGCTGGGGCAGCCCAAGTCGTACAAGGGTGCCGTGGTGCGTCTGATGCTGCCTGTGGCGGCGCTCAGTTCGTTCCTGAGCAATACGACGGTGGTCGCGCTCTTCGTGAACATCGTCAAAATGTGGTCCAAGAAGTTGGGCGTTTCGCCCTCCAAACTGCTTATACCCTTGAGTTACGCCTCGGGCATGGGCGGTGTCTGTACGCTTATCGGTACGCCGCCCAACCTCATCATCTCTGGCCTCTATGCCGACCATACAGGCACGGCGATGAACGTGCTGGCTACCACCATACCCGGACTCTTCTGCCTCGCTGTCGGGGTGTTGGGTGTCATTGCCATGCGCCGTCTCCTGCCCGACCGCAAGGCGCCAGAAGCGGCGTTTGAGGATACGTCTGAATATACCGTCGAACTGCTCGTGCCTGCCGACAATCCCAACATCGGCAAGCGCATTGCCGAGGCAGGGCTGAAGGACATTCGCGGCGGCAGGCTCATCGAGGTCATCCATTTCGACGAGGTGCTGTCGCCGGTGCCGGACGACGAGCCTGTTATGGGCGGCGACCGGCTGGTCTTTGCCGGACAGATTGACGATATTCTCGACCTCCGCAAGACGCACGGCTTCGTGAACGCCGACCATCCCGTGTTTACCACCGGCGAGGTGGACCGCAACCGTCAGTTGCGCACCGCCTATCTACCGTTCAACAGCAGCCTCATCCATAAGGTGCTCGGACAGACCACATTCGAGAAGGACAACAACATGACCCTTGTCGCGGTGGCGCGTCAGGGCAGACGCTTGGAGCAGTCGCCGCATGAGGTCAAACTGCACGCGGGCGACACGCTGCTCTTCGAGTGTCCGCCGCGCATGAACGTCAACACCGCCCAACTGGCTTCCGATTTGCATTTCTTCGACTCCGAGCAGGTGCCGAACATCGGTCCGAGGACGCTCGTGTCCACTGCCGTCATGATGGCTATGGTCGTGCTCTCGGCGCTGAATGTGATGCCGTTGCTGCAGTGCGCTTTTCTCGCGGCGATAGCGATGCTCCTGTTCCGCTGCTGCAATCCCGAACAGGCGATGAAGGCGATTAACTGGGAGATTCTGATGGTCTTTGCCGGCTCGGTGGTCTTGGGTCTTGCCATCCAGAAAACGGGCATTGCCGAGAGGCTCGCGTATGGCATTCTCGATGTGTGCGGCACGAACCCCATCATCGTCATGACCGCAATCTGTTTCGTCGCCACCTTCATCACGGAGTTCATCTCCAATACGGCGGCGGGGGCGGTGTTCTTCCCCATTATGTATCAGGCGGCGGTGCAGTTGGGCTATGAGCCATATCCGTTCCTTATCGCGCTGATGATTAGTGTCAGCAGCAGTTTTGCCACGCCTATCGGTTCGCCCACCCACATGCTGGTCTATGCCCCGGGCGGCTACCGTTTCAGCGATTTCATGCGTGTCGGCTTGCTGATGAACATCATCATCCTCGCAGCGAACATCTTTATCGTCAACGTCATCTATCCCCTCACGCCTCTTCCCTGACCGTTTCCCGAACCCCGCCCATCCCCTGCCTTCACACAGTGCAGACACAGCCTAAAGACTGCCTTCACACAATGCAGACACAGCCAAAACACAGCCAAAACACAGCGCAGAGACAGTGCAGACACAGCGCAGAGACAGCCCTCACCGCTGCCTCATTTCTGCATCACTGCAGCCTCGCTTCTGCCTCGCTTCTGCCTCACTGCAGCCCTCACTGCAGCCTCTGCATCGCCTGACCGTATGCTTGCTTTGCCGTAGAAGTAGTATGTTATTAGTAGGTGATTAGTATGTGATTCCGCTACTCTTCCGCTATAATTGCCGATTTCCTTGCGACCGTTTCCTCATCGGGGACAAATGCGAAACTGACACACAATCCATAAATTCCGCAGATTCTTGCATAAAAACTTGCATATGTCGGAAAAAGGCAGTACTTTTGTCGACTGTATATGCAAGAAATACCATGACCACATTCACTTTGCGAAATAATACATTCGATATTGCCCCCCCCCCCTGGCGAATGGGCGCAAAACATCGAATATCGGCACGTTCGCAATAGCGGACGCGCAAACTGGCTAACCTTTGTCACAGACGGTGCCTGACTCTTTTGTCAGGTGCCGTCTGTCGTTTTGCCTGCTGCCTGAAAAAAATACCTTATTAGGGTATATTATATTATTAACCAAAATTTTTCATTTTATGAGAAAAACCAAACTCTTCAGCCTGTTCGTGGCACTGGCTTGTGCCACTGGCTTGTGGGCAACGCCCGAACTGCCTAAAACGTGGACGTACGAAAAATGCGAAGTCACGTTGGAGGAAGACGGAACCTTGTACGTGGACGCCCGCTACAGTTCCAATGTGGAAATGGACGCTACACGAGATGCCAACAACAACTATCCTTGGCATGAGTACGAGTATTCGATCTTGGTAAAAAAAGTCGAAATAAGTGACAAAATCACGTCCATTGCCGATTATGCCTTTCGTAGGTTGACAAATCTGACAGAGGTGGAACTCGGTGCTTACGTGGAAACCATCGGACATAATGCCTTTGCACAAACCGGTCTGACTTCTTTCAGTACCTATTTCGCGAATGATCACTCGCATCTGAAAACCATTGGACAATCTGCTTTTGCTTACTGTGTTAATTTGTCTTCCCTGACACTTGTAGAGGAGCTTTACGGTCTGGAAACGATTGATATGATGGCATTCAATGGCTGTTCCGCGCTTACCGAAATTACCATTCCGGCAACAGTTACCAACATCGGGGCTCGCGCTTTTATTGGGTGTACAAACGTGACGGATGTGTATTGCAATCCTACGGCAAAATACTTGACATGGGATGACTTAGGTGGCGGTTTTGATTTCAAGGAAAACAAGGCCACCATACTCCATGTCCACCCGGATCAGTTTGACGCATACAAAAAGAAATTCTGGAGTTTGAACTTCACTATTCAAGGTGACTTCCCGCGTGGCACATTCAGCAATTATGAATCAGGTACATGCTACGTCTCGCTTGCGGATGGAACGCTTACCATAACACCCAAAAATGGTATTGCGGGAGAACTCGCATCCAAAGAAGCAGGTACAGCATATAAGTGGCAATGGAAAGAATATGAATACGATATTCTTCACATCGTTGTCGCAGACGGAATAACGAACATTCCTAACACAGCTTTCGCTGATTTGCAGATAGCCGAGGACATACAAATCGGAAAAGATGTACAAACCATTGGCAATGGAGCTTTCGCTGATTGTAAACGTATAAAAACCTTTGAACTTCCGGAAGGACTGACTTCTATCGGTGATCACGCTTTCTGGGATTGCTATGCTCTGACCTCCATTACTTTCCCTGCCTCTATGAGAACTTTCGGCTTCAGAATGTTTGACAGTTGCACGGGTTTGAACGATGTGTATTGCCCTGTAGATGCCACTGATTTTACCGTTCTGAACGCTCAAAGTGCACCGGATATGACACGCGCAAATTACTTGTTTGCGTTATGCAAGTCTTCTGTCAATTTCCATGTACATTCAGACCAACTGGCTGCTTATCAGCAAATATTCGCCGATGCGGCTTACGTGCCGGGTACTACTGTGAATGTCGTAGGCGATTTGGTTCGCTCCTGGACAAGCAAGACGTGTACCGTTACTTTGGAGAACGGCGTGCTGACTGTTGCTCCGACGAACGGTGTTTCCGGCGCTATGGACTTATATGATGTAAGCCAAGTGACACCATGGTATAAGTACCGCGCCAATGTGAACAGCATCGTGGTGGCTGATGGTGTGACGGAAATAAAGGATTATGATTTTGGCTACATGCCTGCTACGAGCCTCAGTCTCGGCAACGACCTTACCAAAATATATGGATCCGCATTTGAGAATTGCTCGCAATTGACATCCGTGGTTATCCCTGCCGGTGTAAACTATATTGGTGATGATGCTTTCTCCGGCTGCGACAAACTGACTTCGCTTTCTGTCCTGTCTGTAGGATCCGTTGTTATTCGGAACAATGCTTTCTCTGGTTGCGGGAAACTGAATACGATAGATATTAAGGCCACCACATTGGATATAAAGAAAGGTGCATTTAAGTCTTGTGATGAAGTGTCAGACATATATCTTTATGCAGATGCAGCCAATGTAACATGGGCGGAAGATGACGATTTGGATGACTCATTCAAAACGGATGACGAGGACAGAACCGTATGCCATGTGCATGCAGACCAACTGACTGCTTATCAGACCAAGTTCCCTGACATCAACGTGACATTCGTAGGCGACTTGGATGCAGAACCGCAAGTCGTGCCTGATTTGAGCGAAACGATGACCGCAGAAGAAATCAGCGACTTCATTACCGACCATGACGGCGAACTGATGGACATAATCATCCAGCGCGAGGTATATTGCAACAACTACTACAACACGCTCTGTCTGCCGTTCGACATGAACGCCGCACAGATTGCAGCCAGCACACTGAACGGCGCGGAGATAAAAGCCTTTACCGGTGCCGAAGTGGTGGACGACGTGCTGCACCTGAGCCTGACGCCGGTGAACTCCATCGAGGCGGGCAAGCCGTACTTCATCAAATACAGCGACGCAGAGACTCTGAGCATCCTCAACTTCATCAATGTAGGTGTCAATCAGGCAGAACCGGAAGGCGTAACCTTCAACGGCGTGACACTGCAGGGTACTTTCGCAGGATTCAACATGCCAGCACAGACTGCAGATAGCCACAGCTACCTCTTCCTCGGACAGAACAACAAACTATACTGGCCGAACGAAGCAGGAAGAATCAAACCCTTCCGCGCATACTTCATCGTTCAGACAGGAAGCATCCACGGTGCTCCGCATCGCGGTATGCCTGCTGTATTCGAAGAAACTGACGAAGCAACTGACGTTGAAAACGTACAGAACAGCGCCCCGCAATGTATCAAGCGCATGGAGAACGGACAGTTGATTATCATCCGCAACGGCGTACGCTGCAATGCTGCTGGTCAAATCGTTAAATAAACTGAAAGGTGAATAAGGAAAGGAATACAGGTATGAGAAAGACATATTTTCAACCGGAAGTTGACATTACGCGCGTAGCGTTGGATTCGCTGATTCTTGCCGGAAGTTCGGAATCAACATCACCCGAAATAATCGAATTTCATCCGGGCGAGGGCGACGGCGGCGCCATTCCGGGGAGTGCCATCTAAAAAAGGCTTCCGGTTACAGCAAAAAACAGCCTTTGGCTGAAAGCAAAAAAACGGCACACACCAATTTGTGTGCCGTTTTTTGCTATGCGGACATTTTTCCTTCCTCCCTTCCCTCCCAACCTGCTCTTTCTGCACCTATTTTTTTTGCGCCTGTATCTGTGTCACTTATAAAGAAAATGCATTTTTTTGAAAAAAAGTTGCTTTTTAGGTGATAGATTTAGCCCATTTTTTTGCTCTATTATGGAGGGGGTATATAATACGAGTGACAAAGTTAGGGAATAGGGGTCCCCACAGAAAATAATCGACAGAGCGAAGCGGCGGACTGATTATTTTCGCCTGGGGAAAGCGGAGGCACAAGTCGCCTGTCAATTTAGCGTAGCGGCATATTGACCATTGCGAGAGCCCCAAGGGCGTTGTTGCCGAACGCGATAGGAGGGGTATTATATTTTGCCGAACGCGACTGATAGATTTTTGTGTCTGTATGCCTCTATAGATATGTAAAGGGTATAAACTTAGGTAGCCCAAGAGTGCCGGAAACTGTCAAATGGGACGGAGTGGGACTTATTGTGTATAAACGGGATGCAACGGGACGCAGTGGGACAACGCCA
>JAGCWE010000058.1 GCA_017962005.1 Paludibacteraceae bacterium
ACGGTATGGAGACGGATTTGGACTTGGGGCACTACGAGCGTTTCACGGGCATCCGAACCAACCGCCACAACTCCATCACTACGGGACGCATCTACAAGACGGTCATCGACCGTGAGCGGCACGGTGACTATCTGGGCAAGACCATCCAGGTCGTGCCCCACATCACCGACGAAATCAAGCGCCGTATGCTCCGCGTGGACGAGAAGGACGAGCAGCTCGATTTCGTCATCACCGAGGTGGGTGGCACCATCGGCGACATTGAGAGTGCGCCGTTCATGGAGGCTATCCGTCAGTTGCGCTGGCAGTTGGGGCGCAACGCCGTGTGCGTCCACTTGACCTATGTGCCGTACCTGAAGGCTGCCGGTGAACTGAAGACCAAGCCCACCCAGCACTCGGTCAAGGAACTGCAGAGTATGGGTATCCAGCCGGACATTCTTGTCCTGCGCACGGAGTGCCATCTGGATGACGCGCTGCGCATGAAGGTGGCGTCGTTCTGCAATGTCGATTTGGAGTGCGTGGTCCAGAGCGAGGACATGCCGAGCATCTACGAGGTGCCCGTCAGCATGCAGCGTCAGGGACTGGACGCGGCTGTCCTCCGCAAGATTGGCATACCTGTCGGCGAGACGCCCGCCATGGAGGACTGGCGCGCTTTTCTTGACAAGCAGCGCAACGCCGCGAAGGAGGTTCATATCGGACTGGTGGGCAAGTACGACCTGCAGGACGCCTATAAGAGCATCCGCGAGAGCCTGAATCTGGCGGGTATATACAACGATGTCAAAGTCAGCCTGCACTTCATCAGCAGCGAGGACATCACGCCGGACAACGTGGCGGACCGCCTCAAGGGCATGGCGGGTATTGTTGTCTGTCCGGGATTCGGACTGCGCGGCATTGAGGGCAAGATTGTGGCTGCCGAATACACCCGCACGCACGACATTCCCACGTTCGGCATCTGTCTTGGTATGCAGATGATGGTCATTGAGTTTGCGCGCAACGTGCTGGGCTACAAGGATGCCAACAGCCGCGAGATGGATGCCAAGACGCCGCATAATGTTATTGATATCATGGAGGAGCAGAAGACCGTCACGCAGATGGGCGGCACCATGCGTCTGGGGGCGTATGAGTGCGACCTGCGCGAGGGCAGCCGTGTCCGTGAGGCGTATGGCAAGGCGCATGTGCAGGAGCGTCACCGCCACCGTTACGAGTTCAACAACCGGTATCGGGAGGAGTACGAGGCGCACGGTATGCATTGTGTGGGTGTCAACCCTGCGGCGGACTTGGTGGAGATAGTGGAGATTCCCGAGCTGCGCTGGTACATAGGCACGCAGTTCCATCCCGAGTATTCGTCCACTGTCCTTCATCCGCATCCCCTCTTCATGTCCTTCCTCAACGCCTGCCTCGCCTCCTGACGGTTTCTGCGGCAAGGTGTCTGAATCTGACTATGCTCGTGAGATTATTCACGGACATAGTCAGTTTTCGTTATCCCATACAGACCATACGGATAGTTATACGATAGTATGGCGATGCCGGAGGAGTGCGGAGGGAAATATCGGTGTCTGCAGCCGGATGTCTTATGTGATTCTTATGTGATTTATATGTGATTCTTATGTTAGTCCGCAGACCACACCGATACCTCACCGTACCCTCACCGAACTGAGGTGTAACAACATGACCCGCATGGTCTTCTATCCGCATGGCCGGTTCTTTTGTTGAAGGCTTCGGACAAATGTTTTTTGCAAAATATGCTTTACAAATTTGTGTATGTTAAATTATGCTAGTACTTTTGCGGCGCAAAACGATGGTTTTGCAGTATTCAGCCCACGTTGGGGAATATGTCCTTACATAGTGGGAGGGATACGGACATATTGAAAAGGCGTCTTAAGCGCTTTGTTTTGGCGATTCGGAATCTGGTAAATTCATTGTTCCAAGACATTGCAGCACAAGGTGTCCTGTGGTATGTAAATAATGTACGCGTTAGAGCGTACGTATATGCATACGGCGTGGGCTTCAGTGTTGTTGTTTGGAACAAAAGGCAATACCAGAGCCTCGAATCGCGGAACAGCAAGATTGCAGTCCCGCTTTTTTATTGTATGTATGTTCGCGGATAATTGAATTACTGACACGTTACAGAAAACTAACAAATTACAATTATAATTAACGAGGAACAACCCTCGAGTATTAACTAAAACAACAAACAAAATTATGAGGAAACTATTTTTCTTAACGCTGCTGTCAGCGATGTTATGTCTGCCGCAGTGGGCATTAGCATGGTCCGAAACGGATGAAACAGTCAATCTCACCGCTAAAAGGGGCGAGGCGATTCACAACGAATGGACCGAAATGATTTACGAAACCGAGCCTTATATTGAATCCGGTTCAGTATACGTACAAATCGAAAAGGAAGATTTGGGTATGATATCCGGCTTCCAAAGTTATAAGATAACCGAATTCCAATGTTATGATGAAGGTACAGCGGTTATCAAAGTATCGAATGCTGTATTTGACGGAGAAGGTCATCATGAGGGGTATGTCAACTATACCTTTAACGTAACCGTAAGTGCTGACCCCTATGTAGCGCCAACCAACATCTCCGATTCTGACCCTTGGGCTGATGGTTACGATTGGGACTACACACCGGATATGTCGGCATTGCATGACATTACTGTGGAGGAAGGATCTACGACAAACAACTGGATTAAGTTGATGATGATAGCCTCGAGTTATTATGATGATATGGAACATAAATTCATGCGTCAATGGCAGGACGTGCCGTCTGAGAATATTAGTATAACATCTGGTAACACAAGTGCAGTGACTGTTTTGAATGGTCAGTTTATTGCCCAAAGTGGCGCTGCCGGTCAGACGGCAACAATCACCATCAGTTGTGCCCCGGATATAACAAACGATTGGGTGCCTTCTGCAAGTTATCAGTTTGTCATCAACGTGGTGGCACCTGTTCCTTCGACTCCTTCAGGACCTTCCTTCACGTGGAGCCAACAGCAAGTAAACTTGGTATCTTTGGCTTGCGACAATTATAATAAGGAACAAGAAATGGCTTTAATCAATAATATCTTTGCATCGCTTACGCAAACAAGGGACAAGAACGAAGACTGGAGTGACCCGGGATACGAATCATGCCAATTCTATGCTGGATCAATTAGAGTTAATAATTGCGGAAACCTGAAGTTCAAATCCATCACCGGAGACCTCACTGGTATCATCATCACATGCAGTGATGTATTTACTGCTACTGGTCTTTCGGCGGGTTGGACGTATGATGCCGGTGCCGGCACTCTTACGTGGCTTGGTACAGCAGCAGAGGAAGTTACCCTTTCTGGAAACATTGAATGCAACGTTTCTACTATTGAGTTCTTCTATTCGCCCGCTGCCGCTCCGCGTTTAGGTGAGTCATTCTATGATGCTTGGCAATGGTACGAAATCACCGGCACACACACGGCAAAAGTGACAGCACCGCGAAACATGAGCGGAGGAATAAATATTCCTGCATCTGTAGAAGACGGCGGCGTAACGTACTATATCACCGCGATTGATCCTCATGCGTTCGACGGTTACCCCCAACTGTCCGCTGCTTCTATTGGCGAGAATGTTGCCAGCATCGGCGCACAGGCTTTTGATGGCTGCACATGGATGACTGAAATTACGGTAAACAGCACGGTTTTGGAGTCTGTAGGCAATCTGGCGTTCAAGGACTGCAAACTTTTGCAAGTCATCGAATTCTATACCGATCTGCCTCCTGTTCTTGGCAGCAACATATTCTACGGTGATGACCGCTTGAATCATATCCATGTTCATTCCTCCTATGTGTCGGATTATCAGAACGCAACCGGTTGGAGTGCATATTCTGACAAAATAGGAGCGCTGTGGTCCAACCCCGCTATTGGTGAGCAGTTCTTCTGGCATAACCAGACGACTACGGGCTTGTATCAAGTCACCTCTGTTAGAACCTCTACTACTAATAGAGAGGCAAAAGTGCTCCCCTACTCTGCCGCTGTAAATGCCATCTATCCGATTACGCGCGAAGGAACACTGATTATTCCCGAGGCAGCTGATTATATTCACTACGCCTATCCTATCACCGGTATCGGAGCCGATGCTTACAAGAATTGCACGGACATTGATGTAGTAATGATGCCGCAGGCTGTGAAGACTATCGAATCCGGCGCATTCTCGGGCTGCACAGGCGTAAAGAATGTGTTCTTCTTGTGGAACGACCTGACTGATATCACTTGGGCGGATGCCAATGTAGGCGCAGACTTCGCAACAGCAGCTTCTGGCAACACTAAGATTATCGTTCCTACGGGCAAATTGGCAGCATATCAGGCATGGGCTCCCGCATGGGCAGGTTGTATGTTAGAGGGCAATATTCTTGACGTTACGGCTACACAAGATCCTGAGAATAATATGAAGTACTACCGCACCTTCTACGATAGCTCTTCAGACTACATGTTGCCGCCGAGCGTATGGGCGTATGTAGGTTATGTATCGGGTGGCGACTTCATCCTGCATCCTCTCGCTTTCGACGGAGGAATTATTCCTGCTGGAACAGCGGTGGTTCTTGAATCGGAAACGCCTACATACCGCTTGATTTCTGTAACCGGTTCTGCTGCTACTTATACCGGACGGAACGACCTGATTGGTCGTGATAATGACATTGCGGTAAGCTCACTGGGTTCTGATGCAGACAGAGTCTATGTACTCGGTAAAGAATTTTGGATCGGTGGCAACCGCCAAGTAGGTATGGGTCTGTACAGATATACAGGAACAACATTGGCTGCACACAAAGCATATATGATTCTTGATGCGTCCGGTAATCCGGGTTCCCCCATTCAAACCGCTCCCGTACGCTTCCTCTTCAAACATGAGCAAATGCCGACGGACGTAGAAAACATACAAGAGAATAATGAATCTTGCACAAAAGTGATTCGTGACGGTCAGTTGATCATTATCAAGAACGGTAAAGAGTATAATGCACAAGGTCAGATTGTTAAATAAGGAGGACGCAACTATGAAAAAAATGATGTATATTCAGCCTTCCGTCATGGTAACGGAAATGGTGGTGGTTCAAACGCTTTGCGCAAGTGGTGACTCGGATTCGGGTCTTGTGACTTTCTCGCAATTTAACCCCGAAGCGACAACAGACTCGCAGCTGTAACACAACAGACTCTCTGTTGTAACCACAACGCTTACAAATAGTCACCTTGACTATAAGAAATCACTTACCGGCAACTGCCCCCAGTTGCCGGTAAGTGTGTCTTTGTAGATGCCCCCTTTTTCTATGTTCATTGCGTCTGAATATTATTCAGACACGGCTCCAAGAGCCGCCATTAGTAAGCCGAAAGGCGTTTTTCTTCTTCCGTTCTCCCGCCTGTCTGCCGGTTTCTTTCTGTGTTGCCTGTTTCTTTTCAACATCGTCTATTAGGTCGGATACCATCCGACATCGCCGCAAGCGGCGGTATCTGTCGTATTTTTTGCCCTTGTATCTGTGTCACTTATAAAGAAAATGCATTTTTTGCTTTTTAGGTGATAGAAATAGGCCATTTTTTTGCTATATTATGGAGGGGTATATAAAAACCGACAAGAAAGTCTTGCTTTCGAAGTCGGAGAGGAGGAAGTACGAGTCATTTACTTTCGATGATGTCGAAAGTCGTTAGACGAGTCACTTCCGACGAGGTATATTGACCATTGCGAGAGCCCCAAGGGCGTTGTTGCCGAACGCGATTGGAGGGGTATATTTTTTTGCCGAACGCGACTGATAGATTTTTGTGTCTGTCTGCCTCTATAGATATGTAAAGGGGATAAACTTAGGTAGCCCAAGAGTGCCGGAAACTGTCAAATGGGACGGAGTGGGACTTATTGTGTAT
>JAGCWE010000059.1 GCA_017962005.1 Paludibacteraceae bacterium
CGCTGCTCAACCGCGTGCTGACCAATGAGAAAGGCATCCGTTTTGCGGTCATAGTGAACGATTTGGGTGAGGTGAATATCGATGCCGACCTGATACAACGGGGCGGCATTGTGTCCTCGCAGGACGACAACCTTGTTGCGCTTCAGAACGGCTGTATCTGCTGCACGCTGAAGACGGACCTGCTGCAGCAGTTGCACGACCTGTGCGCGGCGCGGCAGTTCGACTACATCGTGATAGAGGCGAGCGGCATCTGCGAGCCTGCCCCGATAGCGCAGACGATATGCAGTTACACGCGGATGGTGCCCTTCACGTAGGATCCGTATCCGCGCCTTGATTGCATCGTGACGGTAGTGGATGCTCTGCGGCTGCGTGACGAGTTCGCTTCGGGCGACGAGTTGCAGCGCAAAGATTTGGACGAGGAAGACCTCGCTTCGTTGGTTATTCAGCAGATTGAGTTCTGCAATGTGATTCTCTTGAACAAATCTTCCGAAATTACCGACAGGGAGCGCGAGCACGTGCGCGCGGTGATACGCGCCATCCAGCCGCAGGCGGAAATCATCAACTGCGACTACTGCGACGTGCCGATGGAGCGGCTGGTGAACACGGGTCTGTTCCGCTTTGACGATGTGGCGGGCAGCGCGGCGTGGATACAAGGTGTGGAAGGGGATGTGGAAGAGCATCACCACCACGACGAGGACGATGATGACGACGACCACGAAGAGCATCACGAAGAAGGGGAACACCATCATCACCACCATCACCACCACGAAGACGAAGGCGAGGCGGAGGAGTACGGCGTGGGGACGTTTGTCTATTACCGCCGCCGTCCGTTCAGCCTGAACCGGTTTGACGACTTTGTGGCACGGCTGTGGGACAAGCGCATCATCCGTTGCAAGGGGATGTGCTATTTCTCCAACGAGCCGGACATGTGCTACCTGTTCGAGCAGGCGGGCAGGCAGTTCAACCTCAAGCAGGCGGGCGAGTTCTACGCCACGATGCCCAAGGAGGAGTTGATGCAGTTGATGGCGCAGGACCCCATATTGCGCCGCGACTGGGACGAGAAGTACGGCGACCGGATGCAGAAACTGGTGTTCATCGGGCAGCACCTTGACAGGGAGGCTATCGAGAAGAATCTGGACGCGTGTCTGGACTGACCAAAAAGAAAACAAGTAAACCAACATACAAAACTATGAAAGTCAATTATCTGAACAAGAGACACATTGGTCTCAGCGAGGAAGAGAAAAAAGAGATGCTTGCCGAGGTAGGCGTTAAGTCGATGGAAGAACTGATTGAGCAGACGATGCCGAAGGACATACTGCTCAAAGAGCCTCTGAATTTGGATGAGCCTCTCACGGAGCAGGAGCATCTGGACAGCATTGCCGACATGGCGGCGGAGAACATGCCGTACAAGAGCCTGATAGGTCGCGGCTGGTATGGAACCGTCACGCCCGCGGTGATCGCCCGTAACGTGTTGGAGAACCCCGTATGGTACACCTCATACACCCCCTACCAAGCCGAGGTCAGCCAAGGGCGTCTGGAGGCGCTGTTCACCTTCCAGACGATGGTGAGCGACCTGACGGGTCTGCCGCTTGCCAACTGCTCGCTGTTGGACGAAGCCACATCCGCCGCCGAAGCCGTGACGATGATGCGCAACCTGCGCTCGCGTGAACAGGTGAAAAACGGCGTAAAGAAAGTGTTTGTGGACGAGAAGGTGTTTGAGAACACGTTGAGCGTGTTACGCACCCGTGCCAAAGGGCAAGATATCGACATCGTTGTCGGCAACTACCTCTCGTTCGAGCCTTCGGCGGAGTATTTCGGCGCACTGGTGCAACTGCCCAATGCGGACGGCAGCATAGAGGACTACGCAGCTTTCATTGATGAGTGCCACAAGGCGGGCATGAAAGTGACGGTGGTGGCTGACCTGATGGCTATGGCGTTGCTGCGTCCCGTGGATGCCGACATCATGTGCGGCACGGCGCAGCGTTTCGGTCTGCCGATGGGCTTTGGTGGTCCGACGGCGGGCTATATGGCGACCCGCGACGAGTTCAAGCGCGACATGCCCGGACGTATCATCGGTCTGAGCAAGGACACCTACGACCATCCCGCTTACCGCCTTGCCCTGCAGACCCGCGAGCAGCATATCAAGCGCGAGAAAGCGACTTCTAATATCTGCACTGCCGAGGCTCTCTGCGCGATGATGGCTGGCTTCTACGGCGTGTACCACGGTGCGGAAGGCATCCGCGAGATAGCCGAGGGTATACACGGCCGCGCCGTCTATCTGAACGAACTGATGCAGGCGTACGGCATCGAGCAGGACAACACCGAGTTCTTCGACACTCTGCGCTTCCACGTGAAGGATGTGCACAGCCTGCAGGAGAAAGCCCTCGACCGCGGCATCAACCTCTATTACGGCAAGGACTTCGTAGGTATCAGCCTTGACGAGACCGTGACGCTGGACGATATGAACAACCTCATCGACCTCTTCGCTGAACTGACGGGCAACCAGCCGCGTTACGAGCAGTCGGAGGACGCCTTCATGGGCCTGTGGGCGATTGACGAGAGCCGTGTCCGCGAGGTGGATTACATGCAGGCGGAGGTGTTCAGGAAATACCACACCGAGACGGAGATGATGCGCTATATCAAGCGTCTTGACCGCAAGGACATCAGCCTGACGCATACGATGATACCGCTCGGCAGTTGCACGATGAAGCTCAATCCCGCTGCTGCGATGATTCCTGTCACGATGCCTGGTTGGATGGCTGTTCATCCGCTGGCTCCACAGGACCAGACCGAAGGCTTCAACGAGATGCTGGACGAACTGCAGAACCAGCTGGCTTCCATCACGGGCTTTGCCGCATGCAACCTGCAGCCGACCAGCGGCGCGGCAGGCGAATACACAGGTCTGGTGACCATCCGCGAATACCTGCACCGTCAGGGACAGGACAACCGCAAGGTGCTGCTTATCCCCGCTTCTGCCCACGGTACGAACCCCGCGTCGTGCGTGCAGGCGGGCTTCACTCCCGTGGTTATCAAGTGCGACGAGAACGGCAACACCGACCTCAACGACTGGCGCGAGAAAGCCGAGGCCAACAAGGACGTGCTGGCAGGCTGCATGATAACCTATCCGTCCACCCACGGTATCTTCGAGATGGCCATCCGCGAGATGTGCGAGATTATTCACAAGAACGGCGGTCAGGTCTATATGGACGGCGCGAACATGAACGCGCAGATTGGCTACACCAACCCGGGCTTTATCGGAGCCGATGTATGCCACCTGAACCTCCACAAGTCCTTCGCATCGCCTCACGGTGGCGGCGGTCCCGGTGTGGGGGCCATCTGCTGCGCCGAGCACCTTGTTGAGTGTATGCCCACGGAGGACAACAACCGCGTTTCGTCTGCCCTCTACGGCAATGCCAATATGGCGCTCATCTCTTACGGTTACATCCGTATGATGGGCTATGAGGGACTGCGCGAGGCTACGGCCACTGCCATCCTGTCTGCTAACTATATGGCGAAGAAACTGAAGGACGCATACGGCATCGTCTATACCGGCGTGACGGGCAGGGTTGGCCACGAGCTGATTCTCGACTGCCGCCAGTTCCACTCCATCGGTGTTACCGAGACGGATATAGCCAAGCGTCTGATGGACTTCGGCTATCACGCCCCCACCCTCTCCTTCCCTGTTCACGGCACACTGATGGTTGAGCCTACCGAGAGCGAGAGCAAGCACGAGATGGACCAGTTCATCGATGCCCTTCTGACCATCCGCGAGGAGATTCGCGAGATTGAGACCGGCAAGGCGGACGCGAAGGACAACGTGCTGCTGAATGCTCCGCACCCCGAGTACGAGATTGTGGCGGACGAGTGGCATCACGCCTACAGCCGTCAGAAAGCCGCCTATCCGACCAAGTGGGTGGCGGAGAACAAGTTCTGGATTCCCGTCAGCCGCGTGGACAACGGCTGGGGCGACCGCAACCTTGTAGCCCGATTCTAAATCATGACACTCGACCGCAAATGGCTCGTTGAACTGCGCGAGTTGGTTATCATTGCCTTGTGCACCGCGCCCTATGCGTTGGTAGTCAACCGTGTGCTGGTGCCCCATGCCATTATTGGCGGAGGCTTGACCGGTTTGTGCGAGATACTTTACTTTGCCAGTGGGGAGATGATCCCCATCTGGCTGAGTAACTTGGTCATCAACGCGATACTGATTGTCACGGCCATCTTCCTGCTTGGTTGGAAGTCGTGTGTGCGTGCGCTGTACGGCATTTTCTGCCTGACTGTGTGGCTGCGTCTTATCACGGTTTCCGAAGTGCCTGTCATTTCCGACCCGTTCATGGCGGTCATCCTCTGCGGTATCCTCAACGGGGTGGCGCTCGGACTGCTCTATATGAACAACGGCAACACGGGCGGCACGGATATCGTGGCGATGATTGTCAATAAGTACCGTCATGTGACGATGGGGCGTGCGCTGTTCATTGTCGATGTGCTCATTATCAGCAGTGCGTGGTTCTTGCCGCAGGTGACAAGGGTAGAGCAGTTGCTCTTCGGCCTTTGTTACGTCTTCGTGGAAACGCAGTCGGTGGACTGGGTGATGGGCCGCGGGCGGCAGAGCGTGCAGTTCTTCATCTTCTCCCGCGAGTATGAGAAGATAGCGGATGCGATTATGACGCGTGTTGGCAGGGGCGTTACGTTCCTTGACGCGGAGGGGGCCTATACCAATCAGGAGACGAAACTGATTATGCTTGTCGTGCGTAAGTCGGAGGCGATACAGGTCTTCCGCATTGTGCATGAGATTGACCCGGACGCGTTTATCAGCGAGACACCTACCAGAGGCGTGTTCGGACTGGGCTTTGAGAATCTCAAGAACGAGACTTAGTAATGGTCAAATACGATGAACTGATGAAGGCCCTTCGCAAGGGGCAGTACGACGCCACGGCATATATGCTGTGCGGCGATGAGCCGTACTACATTGATTTGGCGTGTCAGTTCATCGAGCAGCATGTGCTGGACGAGGCGGCGCGCGAGATGGACCAGATAGTGGTCTATGGCAAGGACCTTCCGGGCGACGACATATCTCCTGTGATTGGTCACGCGCGCGGTTTCGCCATGATGGGTGGCAGGAAGGTGGTCATCGTCAAGGAGGCGCAGACCGTCAAGAAATGGGAGTCGCTCGGGCTGTATATGGAGCACTCGCAGCCCAATACGGTTTTGGTCATCTGCTACAAGTTGGGCACGCCCGACAAGCGCCTGTCTGTATGGAAGAACTTCGAGAAGAACGGCGGAGTGTGGATGCAGTCGGACAAGTTGCGTGACTATCAGATGGCGGCTTGGATTCAGAATTACCTCGACGCTTCGATTCGCGACCGGAAACTTGGCATTACGTTTGACCGCAGTGTTCCCCAGTTGCTGTCCGATTATATAGGTACGGACATGACGGGCGTGGTGAAGGCGGTGGACAAACTCATTCTCGGTATGCCGGAGGGGCAGAACCGCATCGATGCGGCGTTGATTGAGCGCAACCTCGGCATATCGAAGGACTTCAATGTCTTTGAGTTGCAGAACGCGCTGATAGCGGGCGATGTGCTCAAGGCGAACCGCATCACGCAGTATTTTGCCTCGTCCAAGTCCCATCCCATGATAAAGGAACTGGGAGTGCTGTACAATTTCTTTGCGAACCTTATGATTTATCACTACCTGTCCGACAAGTCCGAGCGTGTGGCGGGACCCGCATTGGGTGTGCCGCCGTTCTTCGTGAAGGATTATGCGCAGGCGGCAAGGCGGTTCTCAGCGGGCAAGACGTTTCGGATAATAGGGTATTTTCGTGAAACCGATGCCCGTCTCAAGGGTATCGACAATCCTTCCGCTGCGGACGAGGACCTTTGGAAGGAACTAATCTACAAGATTCTGCACTGATACCGTTAACATTCGCCGGACCTTCTGTCCGGCGAACATTTTCTTATCCTCTCCATTCTCCCGTTGTCCCTCTTTGCCCGTTGTTCTTTTCTGTACTCTCTTCCTGCCGCCCGTTGTTCCTTTCTGTACTCTGTCCCTGCCGCTCGCTGTTCCTTTCTGTACTCTGTCCCTGTAGCCCGTTGTTCCTTTCTGTACTCTGTCCCTGTAGCCCGTTGTTCCTTTCTGTACTCTGTCCCTGCGCCCTTTGTTCCTTACATTACTGTGTTCTTTGTGGCACTTTGTTTCTCATATCGCTTTGGATTCTTGTCTTTGGCTGCCTCTCTTTGTATTCCTGTCTTCAGAGTTGCTCTGCGCTTTTCTGCCTAAAATCTGCTGTCAATTCCGTATGATACACGATAGATACACGATAGATATACGATAGATACACGATAGATATACGATAGATACACGAAATGTTAAGCAGGTTTCATAATAGTTTTACCGTATCCTGCTCCATGTTTTTGGACACAATTATTCTCGGAAAACTTGTATATGTCGCTTTTTTTGTACTTTTGCAGCCGAAAGTGTGCACTTTCTGACGCCAACGGATGGCGAAGTAAGAATACCGTCTGCTCTTAGACGTTAAATCGGAGTGAGCGCAAAGCGTTGCGCTGAATACAATTTGAAACAATCGAACCCGAAAGGGTGAGAACAAAATAAGTGTTTGCTTTATTAAGGATTCTTTCATCTTCCACAATTTGAATCGTTTTCCTGATATAGCGAATGTTCACACTGTGAGTGTGGACTTTCTGCATGTATTGGAAACGATGGGAGTGGAAGCCCGAAAGAACCAATATAATAAAAGCGAAAGTTCGCACTTTTTTGTGTAATCAACATAATATTAACTTAAAAACAAATTGTTATGAAAAAAATCCACGAAATTAATCGTACCCTTGCGGCTGCGAAGAAGTCAATCTTTATTTTCGCAGCCTTGTTTGCTGCTACATTTGCCAATGCGCAAATCACACTGGAGCACACATTTGATGGTGTCGTAGAGATTGCCTGCCGTTCAAATCCATTTGAGAGTGATTCCAATCCTATGGTTCAATCAGCTTGTTATTATTCACATTCTTCGGACAACCACACGCTGAAGTTATATGATATAGACACTTACAATTTACTTAAAACATATACATATACTTTGCCTTCTGTTTCTTACCCAATGGTAGATATTACTTTGATTACCAAAGGATATTTTACTACAGATGGGAAAATAGCATTTATTATGACGTTTCAAAATGAGGTTACGAGCGATAAAAGTAGCAACTTCTGTAGAATAATAGATGAAGACGGTAATATTGTATACGACTTTAATAATGCTGCTGTTGAGTACATTTCTTTGATTAAAGTAGGTGATGATTATAAATTGGTTTTGACTGAAGGAAAATATTTTACGAAAACTCCCAAGACTTATGTATATTCTCTCCCCGGTAACGGAGATATAAGTACGGATATTCCTGCTCCTTCTTCTCCGAAGCGCTCTGCGCGTAAGATGGCTCGTGACGGACAGGTGGTGGTAGAGACAGAGAATAGCATCTACACGCTTACAGGTACAGAGATTAAGTAAAAATATATAAGCAAATAATGCTCTAAACAAGAAAAGAGACGTTCGTTTGAGCGTCTCTTTTCTTGTTACTGAAATATGAGGATTAGTTTTCTTTCAAAGCAGCGTTACTCTGCTGTGTTTCCTTGTTCGTTATGCCGTCTTAGTTCACGCCTTTTCTTCGTCTTTCTCGCTCATGTTCTTGATAAACAGATTGACCAGATGTTTCGTTACGATGGTATGACGGACGGCATGACGCGCCTTGTCCGCAACGGCGGACTTGTTGTCGTTTTGACCGGCTGCTTGCTGTTCGGCTTGTGCCACTTGTTGTTCACGTTGGTCCATCTTGGCGCGCAGACCTGCCGGAGCGTGCTTGTACAGGAAGTTATAGCACGGAATGGTTGCCTTCATGATATAGGGTGTGAGGAAGGTGGTCACAACACTGGACGCCACGATAATAGGATAGAGGGCGGGATGTGTCACGCCGAGGGTGGTACCCAGTCCGGCGATGATGAACGAGAACTCGCCTATCTGTACGAACGAGAAACCTGTCTGCATCGCATCGCGCATCGTCTCGCCGCCCCACCAGCAGCCTAAGGTGCCGAAGACAATCATTCCGACAACAACCACTATGCAGACCAGCAGGATACTGGACCAGTACTCCGCCAGATTGGCAGGGTTAATCATCATACCCACCGACACAAAGAAGATGGCGGCAAAGACGTTCTTCAGCGGTGTCATCAGTTGTTCGATACGGTGTGACTCTACTGTCTCGGCAAGGATTGTTCCCATTACGAATGCGCCGAGGGCGCTGCTGAAACCCGCTTCCTCTGCCGTGAGCACCATGCCGAGGCACAAGCCGAGGGCGAGGATGATAAGTGTCTCGTCGTTCAGGTAGGGTTTGACTTTGCGCAGCAGAGTAGGGATAATCAGTATGCCGCAGACGAACCATACGACAAGCGTGATAGCCAGGACACCCACTTTGCGGAGCAGTTCAGCGCCTTCAAACTGGTGTTTGATGGCTATACTGGACAGCAATACCATCAGCACCACCGCCACCACGTCTTCGATGATAAGGATGCTTGTAGCGCCTTTGACGAACCGTTCCTTGCCCAGACCCGCTTCGTCAACAGCCTTCATGACGATGGTCGTGCTGGACATGCACAGCATGCCTGCTAAGAATAGGGAGTTCATCATATCCAGTTCCGCCCACTGGCCGACACCGTAGCCGAGGAGCATCATGCCCCCGATGATTGTGAGCGCGCCGATGGCTGCCACCTTTCCGCTGCTGATGAGGTTCTTGATACGGAACTCCAGACCGATGCAGAACAGCACGAACAGCACGCCGATGTTGCCCCATGCCTCAACATTCTCGGCGCTGACAAGGGTCTTGCCGAACAGATAGGGGCCGACCAGCACGCCTGCAACAATGTAACCCAGTACGACGGGTTGCTTCATCAACTTGAACAACAGACTCACCACGCCTGCTGTAATCATCAGAATGTAAAGATCTTGTACCATAGATTATTTGTGATTTGTATATGTGATGTGTCTTCTGTTTTACCGTTGTATGACGATGGCTTCGGATGCGCCTGTGCGGACTTGCAGCCATGCCTGCAGGCGTTGCAGGTCATCCGCTTTCAGGTCTTTGCGTTTGGCTGTAGTCAGTATGGCGACAAACTGCTGTTTGTCTTCCGCTGATTGTGCCAGTACGATGTCTGTTATTTGCGGGTATTGTGCCCGTATTTCGGCTTCGATGTCGGCAACGGGCATTTGTTCTTTCTGCGTATGGATGGTCAGACTGTCCACCATATTGCGCAGACGGGTTATCTCGTTGTCGCGGTCAAGCAGTTGTTCCTCGTGTGTGCGGAAGATGTCGCGCACGAGTTCGTTCTCGTCCAGAGCGGCTTGTGTGTGTGCCTGATAGGCGGCATCGAGGTGGAAATGGAGTTGTTCGGGCTGAAGTCCGTATTGTGCGGCGGAGAGATACAGGCTATTGTATGCTGCCGAGTCAGGTTCTTCACCGGCTATATAGACATCTACGGTGGCGATGCTGTCGTTCACTATCCGGTAGTCGTATATATAACTGCGGGCGAAGTTCTTGTTCTCCATGATAAAGGCATTGACCGACCGGGTGAAGTTGTTCTCCCGCACGACGCTGATGGCGGAGATGACGCTCGGCACGATGATGGCGATGAGCAGGAATGCGAACATCCATTTGCGCCGTGTCTGCTTCAGCACGTCTTTGGAGACAACCATCTTGTAGCCGAGATACTTGGTGCCGAGATAGGCGGCAAGAGCGATGAACGTGAAATTGATGAAGAACAGGTACAGCGCGCCGAACAGGAAGGTGGGGTTCAGTGTGGCCAGTCCGTAGCCTGCCGTACATAGCGGCGGCATGAGTGCGGTGGCGATTGCCACGCCGGACATCACCGTGCCTTTCTCCTTGCGCGATATCTCCAGTATGCCCGCCAAGCCGCCGAAGAGGGCAATCAGCACGTCATATATGGTGGGGTTGGTACGTGCCAGCAGTTCGGTGGGATGCACCATGTCCAGTGGCGACACAAGGAAATAGAGTGTGGCGGACAGCACGGATATGCCCACCATGATGGCGAGGTGCTTGAGCGAATGTTTGAGCAGGTCAGGATCGTTGGTGCCGAGCGCCAGTCCGAAACCGATGATGGGCGACATCAGGGGCGATATCAACATCGCGCCGATGATGACGGGTATCGAATTGACGTTAAGCCCCACGGAGGCCGTGACCACAGCGCAGAAAAGGATGACGATGTTCGGTCCGCGGAAAGCGATGTTGTCGCGGATATTGACGGCGGCGGCATCGACATCAATATAGTCGCGCAAGTCCACCAGTCCGGTGAACCTGCGCCATAGATTCCTTATTGGAGGCATTTCTCGTAAAGCGGTTTGGCATCGACTGCCTTGTGTATCATCTCGTGCAGCGCGTCAATCCGCACACGGTCTTGCTGCATTGTGTCGCGGTAACGGACGGTGACACAGTTGTCACCAAGCGTGTCGTGGTCCACGGTGATGCAGAAAGGCGTGCCGATGGCGTCCTGACGGCGGTAGCGTTTGCCGATGGAGTCTTTCTCGTCGTAGGAGGTGCGGAAGTCCAGTTGGAGCATACGCATTATCTCGCGGGCTTGCTCGGGCAGACCGTCTTTCTTCACGAGCGGCATCACGCAGCACTTGATGGGAGCCAGCACGGGCGGCAGTGAGAGTACCACGCGTGTGTCGCCGCCTTCCAGTTGCTCTTCCTTGTACGCGGAGCAAAGGACGCTGAGGAACATGCGGTCCACGCCGATACTGGTCTCTATCACGTAGGGAGTGTAGTTCTCGTTCAGTTCGGGGTCGAAGTATTCGATTTTCTTGCCCGAGTACTGGGCGTGCTGCGACAGGTCGAAGTTGGTGCGGCTGTGAATGCCTTCCACCTCCTTGAAGCCGAACGGCATCTGGAACTCGATGTCGGTGGCTGCGTTGGCGTAGTGCGCCAGTTTCTCGTGGTCGTGGAAGCGGTATTTCTCATCGCCCAGTCCGAGTGCCTTGTGCCAGCGGATGCGTTGCTCTTTCCAGTAGTTGAACCACTGCATCTCCTCACCCGGGCGCACGAAGAACTGCATCTCCATCTGCTCGAACTCGCGCATACGGAAGATGAACTGGCGTGCCACTATCTCGTTGCGGAAGGCTTTGCCTATCTGTGCGATGCCGAAGGGCACTTTCATGCGTCCGGTCTTCTGTACGTTCAGGAAATTGACGAATATGCCTTGTGCCGTTTCGGGACGGAGATACACTTTCATTGCGCCGTCGGCGGTGGAGCCCATCTCGGTGGCGAACATCAGGTTGAACTGCCGTACGTCGGTCCAGTTGCGTGTGCCGCTGATGGGGCAGACTATCTCCTCGTCCAGAATGATTTGCTTGAGTTCTTCGAGGTTCATCTCGTTCATTGCCTTGCTGTAGCGTTCATGCAGGGCGTTCCACTTGGCTTGGTGTTCCTGCACGCGCGGGTTGGTCTGGCGGAACATCTGCTCGTTGAACGATTCGCCGAAGCGTTTGCGCGCTTTCTCCACCTCCTTGGTGATTTTCTCCTCTATCTTGCCCAGTTGGTCTTCGATGAGTACGTCTGCGCGGTAGCGTTTCTTCGAGTCGCGGTTGTCGATGAGCGGGTCATTGAACGCGTCCACGTGCCCGGAGGCTTTCCATGTGGTGGGGTGCATGAAGATGGCGGCGTCGATGCCAACGATGTTCTCGTGCATGCGCGTCATTGCGTTCCACCAGTACTGTTTGATGTTGTTCTTCATCTCAACGCCGTTCTGACCGTAGTCATACACGGCGCCCAGACCGTCGTATATCTCGCTGCTCGGGAACACGAATCCGTACTCCTTGCAGTGGGCGACTATCTTCTTGAATGTTTCTTCTTGTGTTGCTGCCATGGTTTATTTGCTTTTTTGTGCTCCGAATCCGTTCTTCGCTCCGAAGAAGAGGAGTGCTTTCTCGAAGTTGTAGCGGTTGCCGTACATGGAGACGCGGATGGTTTCCGAGCCTTGCATGTTCATGCCGTGTGCTTGGCGGTAGAGGTTGGCTGCCGAGTTGGCGTCGAAACTCTGGCTGCTGACCACTTTGAGGGTGGCGAACGCCTGCAGGTAGTCTTGGTCGATGACTTTGACGAACGGGTCGTCGCCGGTCAGTTCCTTGTTGCCTTCGTATTTGGGAAGAATGGCCTCGTCCACTTCCTCGAAGCGTGCTACGGGCACGTTCGTCCATTTGCCGCCGCCCGAGGGAGGCAGTTGCAGGTCGGCCGCGTTCATGAAGAACAGATTGTCATACACGTTGGTCTTGCGGTTCTTCTCCAGGTTGGCGTAGTCGGTGTGAGTGCGGGCGATGGCGGCGTAGTTGTTGCACAGGAATATGTTGTTGTGCAGGTCGCCGTTGGCGCCGGTCATGAACTCATAGCCGTAGCCCATGTCTTCCATCGACTTGTCGCGGCACCACGAGAAGGCGACCGTGTTGTGGTGGAAGTTGACGTGTGTCTTGTATTCTGTGTCGCTTGCTTTGGAGGAGCCGCCTATACGCACTGCGCCGTAACGGTTGCTGATAAACACGCAGTTGCATATCTCTATCTCGCCGAGGCGTGAGATGAACTGTATGCCGAAGTACGGGCTGTTGGCGAACAGGCAGTTGCGGATGATGACGTTGCCCGCTACTGAGCCGTCAGCCTTGATGATCTGGTGGTTCAGTTGGGGTGGGGTGGCGTCTTCCATGCGGCCTGTCTCAAAGGCTTTGCTGGGGCAGCCGTTGCGCGGGTCGGACGGATCGTTGGGCTTGTAGGCGTTCTCGAAGCCGTAGTTGAACATGATGCCGTCGATGGTCAGCGTGCCTTTGGGTTGGGTTGCCATCACATCGTCTAATTTGCTCAGTGTAATCAGTCCTTTTACGCCGTTGGTGCCGCGTTGGGCTTCACCGGGTTCCATCTTCGTGATGTAATGCAGCGGGTCGCGTTGGGTGAAGTCGCTGTTCCAGCCGCCTTCAAGGGTGATCCACTTGCTGATTTCAACGTATCCGGCGTCCAGTTTGCCGAGGTAGTTGCCCTCTGCGATGCGGATGATTGCGCCGTCTGTGGCGTTGTCAATCGCTTTCTGGAGGTCTTTCATGGCTTTGTCGGGAGCCGAACCGTCTGCGCGGGCGGAACCGTTGGTGCTTACGTAAATGACTGTGCCTTGGGCCAGACACATTCCCGCAGTTGCCAGTGCAAGTGCGAGAGAGAGAATCTGCTTTTTCATGGTGCTGTATGTTGTTAGGTTACTGTTTTATGCCGGTTGCGGGTCTTAGAACTCCACTTTCGGAGCGACGTCCGCGCCTTGTTGCGACTGGAAGTAGGGCTTGCGCTCGAAGCCGAAAATCGCTGCCGTGATGTTGTTCGGGAACTTGCGGATAAAGGTGTTGTAGGTCTGCGCGCACTCGTTGAATGCGTGGCGGGCGACGGCGATGCGGTTCTCCGTGCCTTCAAGTTGGGCTTGCAGGTTGAGGAAGCCCTGGTCCATGTTCAGCTCGGGGTACTTCTCGATGGTTACAAGCAGGCGGCTCAATGCGCTGCCCACTTCACTCTGTGCCTGCTCAAAGGCTTGCAGTTGGTTGGGGGTGATGTTGGTGGGGTCGATGGTCACTTGGGTCGCTTTGGCGCGGGCCTCTACCACTGCCGTCAGAATGGCTTGTTCTTTGTCGGCAAGACCCTTGGCGGTGGCCATCAGGTTGGGAATGAGGTCCATACGGCGCTGGTACTGCGTCTCTACCTGGCCCCATGCCTGTTCCACGTTCTCTTGTTCTGTTACCATACGGTTGTACCCTTTGATCATCCACAGTGCGCCGATGGCAAGGATTCCTACCACCAGGATGGTGGTTAATGCGTTCTTTTTCATTGTGATTATAGATATTGGTTAGTGTTTGTTCTTCTGTTGTATATCAGTTGGTTTGTGCCTGCTTTGTCGGAAGAGAGTCGACAACGACACGAAAACGAGACGATAACGAGCCGTACCTTTTCGCTCGTTTAGAACTTCCTTCCGGCTCCGCCGCCGCCACTGCTGCCGCCGCCCCAGCTTCCTCCGCTGCTACTGCTGCTTCCGCTGCTGCTGTAGCGTTCCGCTTCCCTGCGGCGTTCTTCCCGTATGCGTGCCTGTTCGCGCTCGTAGAGCGACATGATGGAGTAGGTGACAAATGATTCGGCGCCGCATACTTCGCACTGGTATCGCTTGCTGCCTTCGCCGCGCTTGTCGTATGTGGGTTGGGTTGTCACCTTGTAGTCCATGTATTTGAGCGCGTGTTCGCCGCATGTCTTGCAGTCCTTGTAGTTGCTGTACGCCTTGTCCATGAAGCGCGCCACGCCTGTCTGGCCGCACATGGGGCACTCCCAGTAGTCAAACCGGAAGATATGCAGTTTGTTTTCCTTCTTTTGTGCCTCGGTCGCTTTCTTCTCAAAGTCTTCTTCCGGAAGCCTTTTCATCTCTCCGCCGCATGAGGGGCAGGAGTAGGGAATGTCCCTGAATGTCTTGCGTTGCTTGCGGTAGGCATAGTAGAGGAACGGCAGTGTCAGGGGGAAGAAAATGCTCAGGCAGCCCAGTTTCGTTTGTGTGTTTCCCGTCTTGTCAATCAGTTGCGGACGTTTGTCAAACGATGCTTTGCTTAGTTTCCCTAACTTGACCATTACTATTATGGTCAGCAGTATCAGTGCGATAAGGGAGATAAACAGGTAGTTGTAAACAAGGTCGTCCTCTTCGCTGTGACGTTTGGGAGTCCAGCCGAGCAGCAGTTCCTCTCGGGCTTGGTCTGTGAGCAGTTGGTTGGTGATGCCGTTTGCCATACCCCAGATGCCGGTGTTGTAGTCGCCGGCCGACAGGTATTGGATGTCGTTGTCTATGATGATGTCGCATACGGCGTCAGGCAGCAGACCTTCCACGCCGTAGCCGGTGTGGATGCGTATGTCGCGTGTGCCGAGCGAGAAGAAGAGCAGTACGCCCGTATTGCGCTCGCTGGAGCCTATTCCCCAACTGTTGAACAGTTCGTTGCAGAAGTCCGACGCCCACCATTTGTCCTCGTCAAAGCCGCTTATCAGAACGATTGCCAGTTCCGCTTCCGTTGTGCGGTAAAGGTCGTGGCAGAGACGGTTTAGGCTGTCCGTCATGGTGGGGCGCAGGAAATGGTCTGGGTCTGACACATAGTACTGCTGCCCGTATTCTTTCGGACTGGGAACGGTCGCGGGGGTGTATAGTCTTGTTTCCGCCTCTTCCGCTTGTTCGCCGTTGTTTCCTTGTGCCTGCACGGAGACATGCAGAAGGAAACAGATAAGTATCAGTAGATACGGATATTTTTTCATTTATCTTGAGTTCTTCGGGCTGTTGTGGTGGTCGGTTGATAAATTCAGTTCGGGAAGAAGGGATTCGCCACTGGCGCATAGTATGGCTGTATGCAGCCATTGTGTGCGTGTGTCGGGTGATACATAGGTGGTTTTCATGGTGTATGTCTTTTGTGGTTATACGTGGTATGGTTTTATCGTTTCTGCCCTTGGGCGTTGTATTCGTTGCCGTTGGCGCGGATGATGAGTTGCCCGTTCATAATGACTTTTCTGCATTGCTGCTTGCTGTCATCGGACTGCATGTCTTGAATGTCGGTGGGTGTCTGTTTCTCCATGATGACTCGGGCGGGCATACCGCGACGGATAGGTGAGGATTCTTGTGCTGATATTTGGAAGTATGCGCGGAATCCTTTCATGTAGTCGCTCACGTCTGCCCAGAAGAGTTCGTCGTTCTCACCGACCATCAATTGGTCATGGTTGTCCTTAATCATGTCTTCGGGACGGAGTATCCCCACAAACGTCACATCCCCTGTGCCTGCGGTTTGTCCGGTGGTGGCGGTTATTGTTACGTTGGTGAATGTGGGATTCACTATGTCTGGGTCTTCTGCGGGGAAGCGAACAAGGTAGGGAACACCCGCTGCGATGCTGTTCGCACTGCGGAGTGATATGAGCAGTTCGCCCGTTTCAGCCTGTGCGCTTGTGAACGTATAGAGAGTGGCATGGGGTAGGAACGTCTGCACCTCGCTCCGTGTCAGGGAGAACGGCAGGCAGAGTGTGTTCAGGTAGCCGTCTGCCCACAGCGTGCGGCGGACGGTCACGTTCGTTCCGCTGCGTTCGGACAGCCATGAGAGCATGGGCTGCTGGTTCGCCTCGTCTGTGAGACTGAAAGTCTCTATCTGCCCGCACACGTCGTACCACGGCATGTCGTCTTCGTCTGCATATGTTTCCATGTTCCCTTCGCCCGTGATGGTGAGGGTGCCTGCTTCATATTCCCATTCAAGGTTGGTGCCGTTGTTCTCTTCGCAGTACCCGCAGTGGGAGCGGTAGTCAGAGAAGGGCATCGTGGACGCGCTGTAATCGGGTATGCTCCCGCACGGCACATACACCACGGCATCTGAGGGGACATCGGCAAAAGCGTCGGTGCCGGATGTCGGCGGTGCGACGGATGCGAATGTGATGGTAGAAAGCGATGTGCAGCCGGTAAAGGCGAACGCACTGATACCGGTCATACCTTCGGGAAGGACAATAGTTGTTATGTTCGCCGAATACTCATACCACGGTGTTTTTCTCCCGGGTGTGGATAGTATGTCGTATTCCCACATGTTCCCTGTACCGGTGATGGTGAGTGTGTGGGTGGCGGAATTGTATGCGTAGAAGAGGTCGTCGCCGCACATGCCGTCTGTACCGGAAGGACGGGCGGTGAAATGCAGCATATAGGTTGTCGTGCAGCCTGTCTCGCCGTCGGTTTCTGTATCTTCATATACGCCTGTTGCCGTTATCTCTTGTCCGCGCCAGATGTAGGGTAGGTTGTCTTCCGTCTCGCTGACTGTGGTATGGCTTGTTGTATTGATGCATGTGGTATTTGGACGCAAACCGTAGGTGGCGTACATGCGTGTCTTGAAGTACAGGTCGTTATGCTTCGGATACCCGGGACGTATGGCGGTCAAAGGTGTGTAGCAGTTCGAAGCGCCGGTCCAGCCCCAGTTGATATGGAAGTATCCGTCCGCGTCCCTGCCGTCACACACGAAGGCGTGTCCGCCGCCCGCTGACGATCCGCTCATCAGGATGGGGCGTCCGTTCTCCAAGTCGTCATTGAAGAAGGTCTTGTAGTGTTCCGCATAGGTGGTCGTTCCGCTATAGATAGCCTCGTTGTCAATCTTATAGTAACTGCTGCCTAAATCACTCTCATATTGGTATCCGAAGTAGTTGACCATTGCCGGAGCCATATTATCTGTCACTGTGCCACTGCCTGCGGTCGAATTGCCGCCGTATTTCATATCCACCGACACTCCGCAGGCGTACATCAGTTGTGCTACGGCATCGGCTTGTGTGGTGGTGTAATCTCCCTTGTAGGAGGGAATCATATTGTCCCAGTCGAATGTGATGCTTGCGAAATTCAGCGACAGTGTTTTTTTTATGGTGCTGTTGTTTTGGTTAGTCCAAGTATATGAGTGCGAACCTGTACCCGAAACGGGCCACTTCCAGTAGCGCATTATCTGCGCGGCGGCGGTCGCGACACAGCCTGTTACGCAACGTGTGTCATCGTAAGCGTCAATAGGGCAGGCGTTGTTATATGGCGTGCCTTGTCCCCATACAGTGGCACCTAGTAGTGGTTCGATGGGTGTTACGGACTGGGGTGCTTTGTGTGGGCGGGACGGCGCAGCCTTATCTTCTTCTGTCAGACTGCTGATTTCCTCTACGAAATGTTCCATCAGCCACATGAAGCCGGGCGCAAGGTTGTCGTCCGACAGTGTGCCTGTCACTGAATACGCCAGCACATCTGCGGCGCGTGTGTCTGCAGATACTACCACAAAACCGTCCGTATCGTCATTGAACATATACAAGGCGGGTTCTGTCTCATCGTTGTCAATATGTGTCCTGCGTGCGGGCACGTTCTGAGGGGCGGTAACGCTCTCGTCCCAGTCGAGATCCGTCTTGTATAGAGTGCGGAACAGCCGCATCTCCTGACCTGAGGCCGGCGCATGGCGTATGCTGCTGGACACGGTGGCTTCATTCAGGTAGTTCAATGCAATCTCCGCAGCTTGTTCAGGTGTGCGGATATCGGCATAAAGTGCAGGAATAATAACCGATATGCAGATTAGCAACAGCAGTTGTTTTTTCATAATAATGGGGAATGTCCGATTTATCATGTTTGAGCAATTGATGTTTATCCTACGCCCAACCGCTGCAGCAGCAGTTCGAGGCTTTCCATGTCTTGTATGAGCACGTCGCGCCCTTTCGGACCCTTGTTTGGACCTACGATGCCCGCTGTCTCCAGTTGGTCGCTCAGTTTGCCAGCGCGGTTGTAGCCTATCTCGAAGGCACGCTGTAATCTTGATGTGGAGCCTTCTTGCTTGTTGACTACGTATCGTGCCACATCGGCGAACATCGGGTCAAGGCGTTTCATATCCACCTCGCCGGCACGGACTGTATCGTCCTCTGGTGCGCCTTCCGGCACGTATTCTGGCAGTTGGTATGGCTCGCTGTAGCCTTGTTGCCCGTTGATGTAGGTTACTATCGCCTCCACCTCAGGCGTGTCCACAAAGGCGCACTGGATACGGGATATGTTACCGCCGCCGCTGTACAGCAGGTCGCCTTTGCCGATAAGGTGTTCTGCGCCTTTGGTGTCAAGCACGGTACGGCTGTCCACTACGGACTGGGTACGGAATGCAATACGTGTCGGCACATTGGCCTTGATGATACCCGTAACCACCTTCACGTCAGGACGCTGCGTGGCAAGAATCATGTGCATGCCCACGGCGCGCGCTTTCTGTGTCAGGCGTTGGATGGGACGTTCCACCTCCTTGCCCGACTGCATGATGAAGTCACCGTACTCGTCGATGATAATCACGATGTAAGGCATATAGTGGTGGTGCAGTATCTTGTGTGTCACAAGGTTCTCCACGTCTTTCTCGGGGTTGAGACGGCGGTGGATGAACTTGTCGTTGTAGTCCTCAAGATTCCTTACGCCCGCATCGGCAAGCAGCGAGTAGCGGTCCTCCATCTCTATGACTAACGAGTTTAGCGAGTTGATGACCTTTTGGCTGTCGGTGATGATGATGTCCCTGTCCTCTTGGTCAGGCATCGCCGCCATAAAGTGCTTCAGCAGCGGCTTATAGACGGAGAACTCTACCATCTTCGGGTCCACCAGCACGAACTTCAGTTCCGACGGGTGTTTCTTGTACAGCAGGGAAGTGATGATGGCGTTCAGTCCTACGGACTTGCCTTGACCGGTGGCACCCGCCACAATCAGGTGAGGTGTCTTGGCAAGGTCGAAGCAGAACACCTCATTGGTGATAGTGCGTCCTAACGCTACCGGCAGGCGCATCTTCTGTTCTTCTTGGAAACGCTTGGACGCGATGACCGAGTGCATCGACACCACCTGTGGCTTCTCGTTAGGCACTTCTATGCCCACCGTTCCTTTGCCAGGCATCGGCGCGATGATACGGATTCCGATGGCGGAAAGCGACAGCATGATGTCGTTCTCCAACGACTGGATTTTGGCTATTCGGACACCTGCTTGTGGTACTACCTCATATAGCGTTACCGTCGGCCCCACCGTTGCGTGGATGCGCACTATCTCAATACCGTAGTTGCGCAGTGTGGTCACTATCCTGTCTGCGTTCGCCTGCTGCTCTTCGGGGTCCACTATCGGGGCTGTCTCGTTGTCGTATGTCTTCAGCAGGTCAAGGGTGGGATATTTGTACGTGGACAAATCCAAATGCGGGTCATAGTCGGGCAGTTGCTCAACTATCTCTACTTTATTCGATTGGATGTTCAGTGTGTCCTTCTCGTCAGTTGTATCATCGTCAGGCTTCTGTGTGTCGCTGTTGTCCTCTTCTGGATTCTCCTCTTCGTCACCGTCTGTGTCTTCGTCCTTGATAGGCTGAATTACCACGTTGAGGTGGTTGTCCTCTTTCCGCTTGTCTTCTTCCGGCGTGTCCAGCCCCGATGGGGTGAGTGTGATGACTATGCTTTCCTCGTCCTCTTTGGGTTGCGGGTCGGATGGAGTGTCCGGAGTTTCCGGCTCAACATCGGGTGTGCGCTCTTTCTTTCTTGTCATCCTTTCCCACAAGCGTTGTACGGCGGGGACGAAACCTTTGTTGCTGAGCACAAGGTAAATGACAAGGCATCCCAGCAGTACCAGTCCTGTTCCCAATCCGTATAAATAGGAAAGAGAGGTCTCTGCCAGTCTTTTGCCGAACGCGCCGCCGGGACGGAAAAACATGTCCACACCGGCTGTTTGACGGATGTAGGCAATGGTTACCGAACCCCATACCAGCCAGAACAGGCAGCATAGCACCATCCGCGTCCTGCTTGTCCGGACACTGACGCGCAGCAGACGAAGCGAGAAATAGACAAGCAGAACAATCAGAACCAGACCCGGAATACCGAACAGGTCGTCTATCAGCCAGTCTGACAGCATCGCACCCGGAAGTCCCAGTATGTTCTGTATCTGTTGCCTTGATTGGAGACGTTCCGCACGGGGTTGGTCTATTAGTGATTGGTCATCGGCACCCGTGAAGAAGTAACCGGCACAGGATATGGCGGCGAATAGCGCCAGTAGAAGCAGCACGATGCCGCAGACTTGGCGCGTCTGCTCACTGAACAAAATGGCTTTTATACGGGCGATGCGGTCACCGCCATCTATCGGTGTCAGACGGACATCTATCTTCTTCCTGTCCTGTCCGGATTCTGATACGTTCGAATCAACTCGGTTGGTTTTCCTCGGCATAATGAATAAAATTGGCATAAAGCGCACAAAAGTAGTTTTTTTCTCTGAACAATCAAAAAAAATATAACAATTTTACTCCCTATATCGTATTGTGTAGGCAATCAGTCATACCTCGGTCGGTGTGTTTGCACATTGGCTGAAAGTAAGTACCTTTGTGCGCAAATTGGTTCAATGGTATGCCTGAAGCTCTTCTTCACTATATCTGGCAAAGCCGTCTGTTTATGCCTTACCCGCAGGTGACAACCGACGGCCGCCGCGTGGAGGTGCTTGACACCGGCCAGCACAACCTGCACGCCGGACCCGACTTCACCAACGTGCGTCTGCGTATCTACAACCGTGAGGATGAGCCGTCGCTCTTCCCGCAGGACTATGTGGAGATGGCGGGCAACGTGGAGATGCACGTGGAAAGCGGCGACTGGTACCGCCACCGCCATAATGAGGACAAAGCCTACGACAGCGTTGTGCTGCACGTGGTCAGGCACGCAGACAAACCCGTTTTTACCACAACGGGCAAACCCATCCTCCAGCTCGAGCTCAACTACCCCCAGCCCAAAGACTACATCACACAGATGCTTCAGGCGGCGCGGCAGATGGACTCGCCAGTTGCCACCCATCCGTGCGCGTGGCAGCTGCTGAATCATCCTTCGCTACTTACTGACGGATGGAAACGGACCCTTCTGAACCTCCGTCTGCATTGCAAGACCGAGTCCATACACCGCGTACTTGCCCTCTCGCAGAACGACTGGGAGCAGGCTCTCTACATCACGCTCGCCCACCAGATGGGATTCCACGTCAACGGCGTGCCGATGGAGATGCTCGCGCTCGCCACTCCCCTGTACGTCATACGCAAGCACAGGAATGATGTCCGGCAGATAGAGGCGTTATTGCTCGGACAGGCTGGACTGCTTGACGTGACAGACGATCCTGTCCTGCTCCGCGAATATCGCTTTATGCAGGCGAAGTTCAACCTCACGCCCATTGACGGAACGGTCTGGAAGCGCGCGCGTTTGCGACCGTCCAACCAGCCGACGGTACGTATCCGGCAGTTCGCCCGGATACTTTGTCAGCAGGAGTTTCTCCTATCGCAGATACTTGAAAAGACCAATATGGACGAGCTGCGCCGTCTGTTTTCGCTTGCGGGAATGGGGAAAGAGTCGGTGGATGTGCTGCTTGTCAATGTGGTGGCTCCGATGAAGTACGCCCACAACCAGCAGGAACAGGCTCTTGCGCTGCTGGAGCGGATTCCTGCGGAGAACAACCGCGTAATCCGCCAGTGGAAGATGCTCGGACAGAAAGTGGAGAACGCCGCCGACACGCAGGCGCTGCTCCATCTCTTCCTCACTTTCTGCCAGCAGGAGAAATGCATCAACTGCGAGGTGGCTTATCAGATATTCCTATCCGGCAAACAGTTATGAGAATCACGTTACTCTTGGTCGGCAAGACCACCGACCGACAATTGGACACGATGATAGCCGATTATACGGGCAGGGTGGGGCATTACGCGTCCTTCGAGACCAAGGTGCTGCCCGAACTGCGCAACGCGCGCAACCTGACGGCTGACCAGCAGAAACAGGCCGAAGGGGAGATGATTCTCCGCGCCATCGAGGGCGGCGGCAGCCGTCAGGAGGTCATCCTGCTGGACGAAAGAGGTCAGGAACTGCGCAGCGTGGAGTTCGCTCGGTGGATGGAAAAGAAACAGTCCGCCTCACGAGACCTTGTCTTCGTTATAGGCGGACCGTTCGGTTTCTCGCAGGAGGTGTATGACCGTGCTGATGGCCTCTTGTCACTCAGCCGCATGACTTTCTCCCATCAGATGATCCGGCTTCTCTTTGCCGAGCAGCTCTACCGTGCCATGACCATCCTTCGTGGCGAGAAGTATCACCACGGGTAGTTTAGATTCCCATCCACGCCAGACCACCGCACAGCCACAGGATGCAGCCGATGAGCAGCAGGCATCCGACGGCGATGAGCCATCTTGCCCATACGGGCACGCTGTTCCTTGCAAACGGGTCTTTTGTTTTGACAAGCGGATACTTGGCACGGGTTGTCAGTGTCGCGCCGAACGGGATGTTGATAATCGCTTCCGCGTTGATGGCCCAGCCGTTGGCGTTGAGCACAGGGGCGAGGTTGCGGCGGCGCAGTTTGAAGTAGGCAATCAGCATCGACGGACCGGATATGCAGAGCATGATGCCCAGAACGACGAGTATGAACTGCCACCATTTCAGCGTCGCAATGCCCGTTACGAGGGAGGTGAGGAACGCGCCTATATAGCCGATTGCCATACCGATGGCGGCGAAGATACCGGCGAACTTGGCGATGTCGAACGGTGTCTTCTGCGGTGCTTTGTCCGGTTCCGCGCCTTCCGCTTTGGCTTTCTCGGTGGCTGTGGTGGCATCGCTCTTCAGTGTTTCCAGACTGTTCGCTTCTTTCTCCGCCACCGACTTGTTAATCAGTCCGCTCACCCACTCGGCGAACTTGCGGTAGGGGGTCCAGAACGCCTGACGGATGGATATGGGGTTGTCGATAATCTTTGTGACAATCGCGTCGTAGTCCAGTCCGTCGCGGTCGTAGAAGATGGCGTTCTTGCCCACGGTGAGGTTGTGGATGTCGCCTTGTGTCATGGCGGCGACGATGGACATCTTCTTTCCTTGTGTCTTGTTTACGCAGTCGCAGAAGAGCAGGTACATGCCCGACTGTGCGGCTTCGGCGGCCATCTTTCCTGCATCCGCCACACGCACGCACAGTTCGCAGGCGCGCTGGTCAATCACCAGACGGCCCGCTTGGAAATCCGCCTTGCGCTCGAGGTTGTAGAAGTCTTGGAACGATACGTAGTTCTTGAGCAGCGTGTAGAAGTCGCGCTTCAAGAGGAGCAGGCGGATAAGCGGCTGGTACTGGCCGGTGGCGGCATCGGTGGCGGCTTGGTTGGCGGCGGTTGTCTCAGCCGTCTTTGCCTCGTAGGCGGCGATGGCGGCGGTCATCTCGCGCCAGTCTTTCTCTTCTATTTTCGGCTTCTGCTCCGGGTCGGCGGTGGCAAGCCCCAGTTTCTCCAGTTCGGCGGCGCGGAACCACGCGTTGTAGGCGGTTTCGTTCTCGTGGACGGCGGCGATGAGGTCGGCTGCATAGGGTGCCTCGGGCATGGGTTGCTGCTCGACGGCGATGGCTGCGACGGCGGCACGGACATCCGCAAGGGTGACGGTCTCTTTGCCGCCTGCCACCAGACGGGCGATTTCCAGCATCTGTTTCGCTTCCTCGTTCTCCTCATTGAAATCGGAAAGGCGCATCTCGTCCTTTTCTTCCAGCAGGATATCCGGATTCCTGACGATGCCGCATAGCCGGTCGGCGGCACCGACAACCTCGTCAAGGCGGATATGTCCGTCGTTGTCCGTGTCTATCAGGCTGAGCGATTCGTTACTGATTTCCAGACCGGTGGTCGGGCAGGAAAGCACCGTCCACATCTTTTCGTCCAGTTCGCGCAGGTGGCGGAGGTCTTCACCTTTGGCAATATGCACGCGGGTGTTGCCGCCGATGGTGGTGAATGTGAAATTGTACATCGTGATATGGTTTTTATGTTGGTTTATTTTCGTTCTTTGAGGAAATGCAGTCTCACCCGTAGCAGGGTGTAGGCGACGATGGCTTTGTCGTTCAGGGAACGGGCTGTGCGCAATTGGTCCCGAAGCCATGCGTAGAGGGCGTGCTTGTCCTGTAGGTGGGCGGTGGCGGTGATGGATGCCGGATTGACCGTATAACGGTAGCCGGTATATGGAATCACTTTCCGGCACGGGTGCAGCAGCCACATCCGGACGGAGAAATACACATCCTCATAGTACACGCCTTCCTCAAAGCGGATGGGGTGTTCAGTCAGCCATTGGCGGCGGTACAGCCGTGCGCAGGCGGAGGTCAGGCGGTAGAACGTGTAGGGGATAAGTCTCCCGACGGTCTTGCCATCCGGTGTCACGCGCAGGAAGCCGAACTGGAGGATGTCGTTCCCGCCAATCTCTCGCACGGCTGTCTCGATGCAGTCGGGCAGCAGGCTGTCGTCCGCATCCACGAACATCACGTAGTCCCCTGTGGCATGTCGCAGGGCTTCGTTGCGTGTGGCGGCGAGCCCGCGATGCGGCATGCGTATGGCATCCGGCACGGGCACGTCCGACCCGTCATCAGCCACAATGAGTTGCAGTTTGGGGTAGGTCTGCGCCTCAATCGACTGCAGACAGCGTTGCAAAAGGGTAGGGGCAACGTTATAGACGGGCACTATGACGGATACGGTCTTCAAACTGGTGTGCTTCGTTCAGGCGGGAGAATTGGTTCTTATTAAGTATGTTCTGGTGTGTGTGGCCTTTCGTCTTCCATTCTTCGTAGCGGGAGCGGATGAACGTCTTGATGAGTTCCTTATTGTCGGTGGCAAGCCCGGCGTTGGTGTCGCGTATGGTCTCCGCCAGCACGCCCTCGTCCGACGGGATGCACAGCACGGGCTTCTCGCAGCCTATCGCCTCGAAGAACTTGGTGGTCATCATCCCGTGCGTCCGGCGGGACGTGAAGACCAGCATGATGGACGAGCGGTTGATTTCCTGCGCCACCTCACTGTTGGTCAGACCCGAATGGATGAACTGCAGCCGCAGTCCGGGCAGCTCGCTCTGTAGCTCGTCCGCCACCTCGCGGATGCACCGTACTGCATCCTGCTGGAACTCGTACAGGCGGCCTATGTAGGAGATGGTGAAGTCAGGCGACTGGATGGCTTCGAACCGGTAGGTCTCCGGCGCGAAGCCGTTATAGACAAGGCTCACGGGGCTTTTTGTCACGCTTCGTAGGAACTGCACATGCCACGGCGAGACGGTTATCACGCTTGTGGCGGTCTGCAGGGCTTGGTCACGCCTGCGGATGTTCTGGCGGCTGTACCAGCGGCGGAAAGGCCGAAGGAACCACTGCCGGTGGCTCTGGTACTGCGCGCCCGCTATCTGCTCATCCACATCGCGCACGTCGGCTATCCATGGTATGTCCCGCTCTGCCGCTATGGCGGAGGCGGTCGGAAGGGGAAACGTGGAGAAGGTGGTGCAGAAAATGAGGTCGTATTGCTCTTTATCTATGGCTTTTCTTACGCGTTGCGTGAACTGACGGTTGCGCCAGTCGGTCAGCAGCGACCACAGCGATTTCACGGCCCAGTCCCATCGGTTGCGGTATATGGGCCACTGGCGGATGGGGTAGGCGTGCTCGAAAGGAAGCGTGTCCTCAATTTGCTCAGTGAATACGGTCAGGTCGTACCCCTGTTTGCAGAGATAATCACATAGATACCGCAAGCGGGGGGCGTACGAGGGTTTGCCTATCGGGTCAGTCAGTATGAGGATGCGTGTCACGGTGTTTGTGCGCTGTCAACGCCGCAAAAGTAGTTACTTATTTTTGTATTGCAAAAAATATCCTACCTTTGCGGCGTTTCGTGGATTTCTTCTATCGCCCTGTGAATAGAATAGGTAGTATTTTTATTTGTCTGCTTCTACAGGTTTCTTCTCTATCTTTCTGTCAGGTTACGGACAGCCTGCGTCTGCGGGATGTGGACGTGGTGGCGCCTGCACGTCATCCTGTCAATGCCATCCATTCGCAGACCGTCCTGCTTGTGGATTCGGGACTGATGCAGCAGCATCGCGGTCAGACGCTGGCGGGTATGTTGGAGAACCTTCCTGGTGTGCAGGCGATGACCATTGGCGCGGGTGCCGCCAAGCCCGTCATACGGGGCATGGGCTTCAACCGCATAGCTGTGGTGGACAACGGCATCAAGCACGAGGCGCAGCAGTGGGGGAGCGACCACGGGTTGGAGATTGACCCGTTCCGCACCGACCCTATCCATATCATCAAGGGACCTGCCTCCCTCATCTACGGCAGCGATGCGATGGGTGGGGTGGTGGTCATCGAACCGCCATTGCTTCACGAGGGCAAGTGCGTGTATGGCGAAGCCAATCTGCTCGGCAAGTCGGTCAATTACACGGCGGCGGCCTCGGCGATGTTAGGCGTGCGAACGGGCAGGTTTGCGGGAAGAGTCCGTTATTCGGAACAACATTACGCCGATTACGCAGCTCCCGTGGACACAATCACCTACCTTTCCTACCGCATACCCGTCATTGGCAGGCGGCTCAAGAACACGGCGGGGATGGAGCGTGACATCATAGCCAACCTAGCCTATACGGGACGGCTGTGCCGGTTGGACGGAGGGGTGAGTTTCGTGCAGCAGAAAGCGGGCTTCTTCCCGGGCGCGCACGGCATACCCGACATTACCAAGACACTCCCGGACGGCAGTATATGGAACATCGACCTGCCCCGCAGCCACGTCTGCCACCTGCGTTCGTGGATTAATCAGAAATGGACGATAGAGCGTCAGACGATAACGGTGAACGCCGCTTGGCAGCGCAACCATCGTCAGGAGGAGGCGCTCTTCCATTCTCATGATCCGCTTGCTGTCCCGCCCGCACGCAATCCCGACCTCGAACTCGATTTCCTGTTGCACACCGCCTCGCTCACCGCCTCATGGAAAATGTACCATACTGACGATTTCCGCCAGCAGGCGGGATTGGACGTGCAGTACCAGCATAACACGAGCGGCGGTTATGCCCGCCTGCTGCCTGACTATCGGCGTACGACGGCAGGCATCTGTTGGATGAGCGAATGGAACATCACCCGTACCGTCCTTTTCACGGCGGGCATACGAGCGGATATTGGCTTGCTTGCTACGGCTGACATTGAACGCCTGCTCGGCAACGGAAGCGGCAGTATAGGCGTGCATTTTACGCCCGACAGGAGGAACAGCCTCAAGGCGCACATCGGACGCTCGTTCCGCCTGCCTACAGCGATGGAGCTGACCGCTGACGGCATTCACCACGGCTCGTTCCGCCACGAGCAGGGTGACCCGAATCTCCGCTCCGAACAGGGCTGGCAGACGGATATGGAGTATGACCTCCGTCTCGGTCGGTTCCAGCTGACCTTTTCGCCGTTCCTGACGTATTTCACCAACTATATTTATATGCAGGCGTCAGGCATCTGGTCGCCATATCCCGATGCGGGGCAGGTTTACGTCTATACGCAGGCGCCGGCTCTGTTTGCCGGAAGTGAGTTGAGTCTGCGGGGACGGTTGGCGCAAGGTTACACCGCATGTCAGGTGCTTGACATCTACGCCAATGCCGAGTATGTCTATACGTATAATCTCACCGCCCATACCGCAACGCCTTTCTCTCCGCCTGCATCGGCGCGGATAGGGGTGGAGTGGACACCGGTACTCCCTCTTGAGATGGGTGTGGAGACGCAGCTGGTAGCACCGCAGAACCGTGTGGCGCATGGTGAGATGCCCACACCTGGCGTGGCGTTGCTGCACGCGCATATTGTTTGGAACTTCCCCGTTGCGTCCCGCACGGGCAGCCTTACCCTGCGGGCGGAGAACATACTTGACACCAAGTTCCTCAACCACATGAGTTACTACCGCCACGTCGGCATACCCGAACCCGGAAGGAACATTGTCCTCTCGCTTACTCTGCCATTCCATTTTACACTACACTAAACTAAACTACTATACTAAACTAAACTACTATGAAAACCAACCGTCTTTTCCCTCTTTGCTCCCTTTGCATGTTGTTCCTTTCCGGACTGGCTTCGTGCGAACACGCCGACACCACGCCCCCTGTGATTATTCTTGCTTCTCCACAGAATGATGCAATCGTGGAAGCGGGTGGGGAACTGTGCATTCAGGTCACATTTACCGATGATGTGGCGCTCAGCGCGTATAAAATCAATATCCATTCCAATTTCAATGGTCACTCCCACTCGCCCGCAAGACAGATAAATAAGCCGTCGTATGTCGTTCAGGCATCTCAGACAACCGATTTTGTAATTAACGTGAGTTCGATATAAGAAATATGCTGAAATACAGTAAATAATATACAAAAGAACTTGCATAGGTGCAGGATTTGGGGTACTTTTGTAATTGAAAAGAAGCAAAAATTAATCCTAAAAACCACAACACTATGCAAGTCGATAACGAGGGCAAAATTACAGAGATTTTCTGTGTCATTGATGATTTTTGTAAAGAATTTGTAAAAATTGAGTCGAGAAATGCGGTTTCAGACGGGAAAAGTCATCGGAACAAGCCCAATCGGATGAGCGATGCAGAGGTTATTCTGATAATGATTATGTTCCACATGGGCGGTTACAAATGCCTCAAGCATTACTATATCAACCACATCTGCTCGCATTGCCGGCATCTGTTCCCGAAAGTGGTTTCATACAACCGGTTTGTAGAACTGGAAATGGAAGTGATGATGGAAATGGGGATGTTTGTAAAATTCTGCCTGCTTGCCGAATGCACGGGAATATCCTTCGTGGATTCAACGCCCTTGCGTGTGTGCAAGAACCAGCGCATCCACA
>JAGCWE010000060.1 GCA_017962005.1 Paludibacteraceae bacterium
ATTGCTGTTATTTCGGCTGTCATACTTCTTGTTCCCTTTTGAAACTATGATTGAAGTCAGACCGCTGCAACCTGAGAAAGCATGTGCTTCAATGCAAATCAAACTGTTGGGAATAGTGATTGAGGTCAGACCGCTGCAATCTATGAAAGCCCTATATCCAATGTATGTCACACTATCGGGAAGAATAATTGAAGTCAGACCGCTGCAACCACAGAAAGCATCATCTCCAATGCTTGTCACACTATTAGGAATAGTGATTGAAGTCAGACCGCTGCAACCAGAGAAAGCATTCCATCCAATGCTTGTCACACTATCAGGTATAGTGATTGAAGTCAGACCGCTGCAATCAGAGAAAGCATTCCATCCAATGCTTGTCACACTATCAGGTATAGTGATTGAAGTCAGACCATGGCAACCAGAGAAAGCACCATCTTCAATGCTTGTCACACTATCGGGAATAATCGTTGTCTTACAACCGGCAATTAACTGATTTTTGGCAGTTTCAATAATTGCATTGCAGTTATTTCGGCTGTCATACTTCTTGTTACCTTTTGAAACTATGATTGAAGTCAGACCGTTGCAACCAGAGAATGCACAATCTTCAATGCTAATCAAACTGTTGGGAATGGTGATTGAAGTCAGACCGCTGCAATTACGGAAAGCCCCTGATCCAATGCTTGTCACACTATCAGGTATAGTGATTGAAGTAAGACCGCTGCAACCTTTAAAGACACCAGCTCCAATGCTTGTCACGCCATCGGGAATAGTGATTGAGGTCAGACCGCTGCAATCAGAGAAAGCATAGTTTCCTATACTTGTCACGCTGTCGGGAATAGTGATTGAAGTCAGACCGCTGCAATCAGAGAAAGCATCATCTCCAATGCTTGTCACACTATTAGGAATAGTGATTGAAGTCAGACCGCAGCAATCATAGAAAGCCTCATCTCCAATGCTTGTCACACTATTAGGAATAGTGATAGAAGTCAGACCGCGGCAAAAAAAGAAAGCACGTTCGCCAATGTTTGTCACACTGTCGGGAATCGTATATTTACCTTGAAAATCTTCTGGACATTTTTCCAATGTCTTTCTGTCATCGGAGAATTTAACTCCGTATTTGTCAATGTATGCCATATATACTGTAGTTTTTTGCTATTCTTTTTGATCTGTGTGTCGGATAGTATCCGACCTAATGGACAATGAGAGAGAGATGGTTTTTGGTTGCTATCCCTATAGTATCGTTATAGTATCCCTATAGTGGTTGCGTGTTATTTGTTGCCCATCGGTAGCGCAAGGGTAGCGCAAGGGTAGCGGATTAGGGCGGTATGTGGATGTTATGGTGTCGGTATCCGTTCGGCAAGGGTTCGGTATCCGTTCGGGATTCCTATAATGTCTAACAGAACTCATCGCAGCAGCGGAGGTAGGCGGCAACGGGATCCGACGCGGCAGTGATGGGACGCCCCACCACGATGCAGTCACTGCCCATCTGACGCGCCATAGCAGGCGTGGTGACACGCGCCTGGTCGCCCTTGTCCGAGTCCGCAAAGCGTATGCCGGGCGTGACACACAGGAAATCCTTTCCGCACGCCTGCTTGACCATAGAAGCCTCCAACGGCGAGCAGACCACACCGTCCAGTCCCGACTGCCTGGCACAAAGCGCATAATGACGGACACAATCAGCCACCTCGCCCGGAATGAGGATGTCGCTGTTCATCCGCACACGGTCGGTGGAGGTCAGTTGCGTGACCGCCAACAGGATGGGGCGCGTGCCGTCCGGACGGGTCAGCCCCTCCACAGCGGCACGCATCATATCGCACGTGCCTGCGGCATGGAGATTGACCATATCCACATCCATACGCGAGAGCACCGCCATCGCCTTGCGGACGGTGTTGGGTATGTCGTGCAACTTGAGGTCAAGGAAGATGCGGTGTCCGCGCGCCTTGAGCTGCCGCACGATGTCGGGACCCTCCGCGTAGAAAAGTTCCATACCAATCTTAACAAAGGGCTTGTCGCCGGTGAAACGGTCCAAGAACCCGTAGGTTTGCTCTGCCGAAGCAAAGTCGCAGGCTATGATAACATTGTTCATAATCAGGACAGGCAGCAGCCTGTAATATCTTGTATTTGTTGTATTTTCAGTTCGTCAAGCAATGCGGGCAGGCGGTCGATAATCTCCGGACATGCCATCGGGTTATGCAGGTTCGCCGCGCCAACCTCCACCGCTGAAGCACCCGCCATCATCATCTCCACCACATCCTCGGCGGTCTCGATGCCTCCGCAGCCGATAATGGGCACCTGCCGATTGAGCGCAACAGCCACCTGATTGACCATCCGCAGGGCAATCGGGAAGATGCCCCTGCCGCTGTAGCCACCGTAGCGGTTGGCAATGACAGGCCGGCGGCGGCGTATGTCGATGCGCATACCCAGCACCGTATTGATGAGGCACAGGCCGTCCGCACCGGCATCCACGCACGCACGGGCGATGGATACGATGTCGGTGACGTTGGGGCTGAGTTTGATGTATATGGGCTTGTTTGTAACTTTCCGCACGGCACGTGTCACTTCGGCCGCCGCCTCGGGCGTGGTGCCGAACGCCATGCCGCCGTTGTGGACGTTGGGACAGGAGATGTTCACCTCGATAATGCTCACACGCTCTTTTGCGTCCAGTTTCCCGCACACATAACAGTAGTCGTCCACAGAGAACCCGCTGACATTGGCGATAATGGGTCCGCTGTACAGACGCTCAAGCATCGGCAACTGCTTCTCAATCACCTCGTCAATGCCCGGGTTCTGCAACCCGACGGCGTTAATCATCCCGTAGTTGCCACATTCGGCGATACGCGGCAACGGATTGCCATAACGCGCCTCGCGGGTCGTCCCCTTGAACGATATGGCACCAAGGCAGTTGAGGTCGTACAGGGCAGCCATCTCCTCACCAAAGCCGAACGTGCCGCTGGCGGGAATAACGGGGTTCTTCAAACGCACCGAACCAAGAGATACGGATAATCTGTCGCTCATAATCAATCATTCAAATTAAGTTCATTGGCAGAAAAGACAGGTCCGTCGGAGCAGACGCGCTTGGGACCGGACGCCGTCTGGATGGAACAGCCCATGCATACGCCGAAGCCGCAGCCCATACGCTCCTCCATACTGATTTCGCCGTTTGTTCCCAATGTGCGGATGACCGACCGCAGCATCGGCAACGGACCGCAAGCATAGTAACGGGAATATCTGTTAGCAGCGGTCACGGCATCGGTGACAAACCCTTTCGTGCCGAGCGAGCCGTCCGCCGTTGTTACTTGTACGGTGCAACCCAATGCCTCAAACTCGCTGACAAGGAACACTTCGGATGCCGTATTGAAGCCAAGAACGACCTGCACTTCCTTGCCTTGCGCACGCAGTTGTCTGGCAAGGAGACAGAGGGGCGGTATCCCTACTCCGCCCCCGATGAGCAAAGGACTGTCGCCTGCCTGCTGAAGGTCGTAGCCGTTGCCGAGCGGAGCCAATATATCCAACTGTGTGCCGGGCAGAAGAGAGGTCATCTCCTTCGTTCCACCGCCTACGACCTTGTATATCAAGGTCAGCACGGACGTGTCGCCCACTCGCTCCGCATCGCACACGGAGATGGGACGGCGCAAGAAGAAAGAGGGCAGACGAATCTCGACAAACTGCCCGGGACGGTAATCCGCCGGTTGCCCCTGCAGCCGCATCCGCCAGACCTGCGGGGTCAGCGGCTCATTTTGTAGAATGGTATAAGTCATACTGCTGTTTCAATCACTTTTCCGTACACTTCCCAACCGTCAAACGGTGTCGCCTTGCCCTTGCTCAGGAACTGCGAGGAATCAATGGTATAACGGGCATCCAAATCGACCGTGATGAAGTCTTTGGGCTCACCCATCCGCATAATCTCACGCGGACGAAGCGCCATCAGTTCGACAAGCCGATTGAGGGTAATGATGTCTTTTCTGATCAGATACGTATATAGCAGCGGGAAGGCTGTCTCCAATCCGACTATGCCGAACGCGCTTTTCTCCAGCCCCTTGTTCTTCTCCTCGGCGGAGTGCGGGGCGTGGTCGGTGGCAATGACATCAATCGTTCCGTCCTGTATGCCCTCAATGAGCGCGTCCCTGTCGGTACGGCTGCGAAGAGGCGGATTCATCTTCCAATGTCCGTCTTCGCGCAGGTTCTCGTCACACAGGAGAAGATAGTGCGGGGCTGTCTCGCAGGTGACGGGCATACCTTTCCGCTTGGCCTGACGTACCAGTTCGACGCTCTCGCGGGTGGATATATGGCACACGTGGAAGCGGCAGCCGGTCTCCTCCACAAGGCGTATGTCACGCTCTATCTCGCGCCATTCGCTCTCGGAGGATATGCCTTTGTGGTTATGCTCGCGCGCATAGTTGCCGTCGTGTATATAGCCGCCGTTGAGCAGGGCATCGACTTCGCAGTGCGCCACGATGATACTGTCCACAGCCTTGCAGCGCACCATCGCCTCGCGCATCAGCCCCTCGTCCTGCACACCCTTGCCATCATCGGAAAAGCCTGCCACGCAGGGTGCCAACTGCCCGAAATCAACCAGTTCGCCCTTGCCTTTCTGTCCGATTGTAATGGAGGCATACGGGTGCACCCTAACGGCGGCATCGCGGGCGATAATATCCAACTGCTCCTGCAGATGAGGAAGCGAATCGGGAACGGGATTGAGATTGGGCATCGTGAACAAGTCGCTGTAGCCCGCTTTCTGCGCGGCGCGCGTACCTGAAAAGATGGTTTCTTTGTAACTATAACCGGGTTCGCGGAGATGAACATGCATATCCACGAAAGCCGGAATGCGTACTGTTCCGGAATACATACTGAATGTCCTGTTTGTATGACGCGCAAAGTTACAACAATGCGACATCATACGCAAACATTGAAATGTTTTTTGCCGTTTTTGACAAAATGCGGTACTTTTGCGCCCGATTGAAGAAAACAGAGCATATGTTACCACTTGCAGAACGGATGCGTCCGAAGACCTTGGACGAATATATCGGCCAGAAGCACCTTGTCGGCAAGGATGCCGTCTTGCGTCAGATGATTGAAAGCGGCAACCTCTCGTCTTTTATCCTTTGGGGACCTCCGGGCGTGGGCAAGACCACTTTGGCACGCATCGTGGCACACACTTTGAACCGCCCTTTCTATACCCTCAGCGCCGTGACCAGCGGCGTGAAAGAAGTGCGTGACGTGATTGACAAGGCCAAACGCACGGCAGCGATGAACGCAGGTATGTTCGCGGCAGACGACACACGCTCGCCCATCCTGTTCATCGACGAGATACACCGTTTCTCCAAGTCGCAGCAGGACAGTCTGTTGGGGGCGGTGGAGGATGGAACCATTACCCTGATTGGCGCCACAACTGAGAACCCAAGTTTCGAGGTCATCAATCCGTTGCTCTCCCGCTGCCAAGTGTATGTGCTGCAGCCTCTCAGCAAGGACGACCTGCTCGAACTGCTCCACCGCGTGCTGACAGAAGACGAATACATACGAACCCTTCACATCGAAGTGCTGGAGACCGACAGCCTGATACGGTACAGCGGAGGGGACGCGCGCAAACTGCTCAACATCATCGAACTGGTCACCAACTCCGGCATACGAACTATTGACAACGAGACCGTCACCAAGCAGTTGCAGCAGAACCCCGTCGCGTATGACAAGGACGGCGAACTGCACTACGACATCATCTCCGCCTTCATCAAGTCCATCCGAGGCATCGACCCCGATGCAGCCATCTACTGGCTGGCACGTATGGTTGCCGCAGGAGAAGACCCCAAGTTCATCGCCCGCCGTCTGGTCATCTCCGCAAGCGAGGACATCGGACTTGCCAACCCCAACGCCATGCTCGTCGCCAACGCCTGTTTTGACACGCTGCAGAAGATAGGCTGGCCCGAAGGACGGATTCCGCTCGCGATGGCGACCGTCTATCTTGCCACCTCGCAGAAGAGCAACTCCGCCTACCTCGCCATCGACAGCGCACTGGCGGAAGTGGGCAAGAGCGGCAACCTGCCCGTACCGCTGCATCTGCGCAACGCACCGACCTCGCTGATGAAGGAACTCGGCTACCACGACGGCTATCAGTACGCACACGACTTCCCCAACCATTTCGTCCGGCAGCAGTATCTGCCCGATGAACTGCAAGGCACACGTTTCTGGCAGCCGCAGGGAAGCAGACAGGAGCAGAAACTTGCCGAGTGGATGGACTATCTGTGGAAGAAAGGCACAGAATCATAAAATGCATTACTACCTTCACATTCCTTTCTGCGTCAGCCGCTGCCACTACTGCGACTTCTTCTCCACCACCCTCTTGGAACGGCGGGAAGAGTATGTGGATGCCCTTCTCCACGAAATCAATATGCGACGGGACGGTGAGGCTTCCACTATCTATTTCGGCGGAGGAACACCGAGCGTACTGCCGCCCGATGCCGTCAAGAGACTGCTGGAAGCACTCCCGTTGCCGGATGACAGCACACCAACAGAAATCACCATAGAAGCCAACCCGGGCGACCTCTCCATAGACAAACTCAGCGCACTCCGCCAAACGGGTATCAACCGCCTGAGTATCGGCATACAGTCATTCCAAGACCATTTGTTGCAGCGAATAGGCAGGCGGCATGATTCGGAAGGCGCTGTTCGTGCCGTCAGAGAGGCGCAGGAGGCGGGATTCGGCAATATCAGCATCGACCTCATATACGGACTGCCAGGGCAGACCATTCCAATGTGGGAAGAAGACATAGAAACGGCTTTGCGGCTGAACGTGCAACACATCTCCTGTTACTGCCTGAGTTATGAACAGGGGACGAAACTGACGCGTCAATTAGAGCGCGGGGAGGTAAGGGAACAGGACGAGGACACGCTCAACCGCATGTATGACCTGCTATGCGACAAGCTGGAACAAGCAGGGTACGAACATTACGAGGTCAGCAACTTCGCTATGCCGGGATTCCGCTCGCGGCACAACAGCAGTTACTGGAGAGATAAGTCTTATATCGGTTTGGGTGCAGGCGCGCACAGCTACGATGCAAGACAAGGGACAAGAAGCTGGAACGTCAGCAATCTGGAAGGCTATATCGCGTCCATAAGCAAGGGCATCCGCCCCTGCGAGCAGGAGAAGCTGACCGATGAGCAATACAGGATGGAACGCATTATGCTGGGGCTGCGCACATCGGAAGGAATAGAAAAATCTCTTATTACCGCCTCGGCAGCGTTGCGCCGCCATCTCGCACACGGACTGCTTCGCGACACCGGCACCCGCTATGTGGTCACGCGGGAGGGCATCCGTCTGCTCAACCGCATTGTGGAGGATTTCACGTGATGTCCGCTCGTCATTGAACCCCTCACTGTATCTTCAGATCCTGCGCAATGTATGCCTCGTTGCCTGCGGCATCAGTGCAATAGACGAGCAGATGGTAATTGCCAGGGGTGGCATCATCGGGTATATCAATGTCAATATCCCGGAAACAGTTTCTCCCCGTCAGCGGGTCATTCTGCGAAGCAGAAGTCAATGTAATTAACGTGAGTTCGATATAATTATTCAAAATAGGCAGAGTTGGTTGGATTCTTCAAATTCCAGATTCAGAGCAGGTTTCTTCGGGAAATAGCAATATGCCGCAATAGCGGCAAACGTGTTGCACAGGAAATTGGCAACTGACCGATGTCTTGAATGCTCCACCTGCGCCATATTTTTCAATTCGTCATTGACAGAGTCTATCAATGCCCTGTGCCGCAATATAATCTTGTCCGATTGGCTCATCAGCATATTCTTCATATTCTTTTTCAGTTTGGTTATCAGTTGGATGCCTCCTATGAAAAGATTCTCAAACAAAGACTGCCCTATATATCCCTTGTCTCCGCATAACTTGCCTGTAATCTTTTCCACGAACCTCGGATTGTAG
>JAGCWE010000061.1 GCA_017962005.1 Paludibacteraceae bacterium
CCGTCCACCTTCACCAGCCGGTCGCCCGCTCGGATGGCATTCACCTGCGCAGGCATGCCTTCGTAGGGCTCGGCGATGTAAATCATGCTGTCGCGCGTCATTATCAGCGCGCCGATGCCGCCGTATTGTCCCGTGGTCATTATACGCAGGTCCGTGTCACGCTCTTTCGGTATATAGATGGTATAAGGGTCCACCTGACGGAGCATCATACGGATGCCCTCTTCTGTCATGCGGTCGTAGTTGAGCGTGTCAAAGTAGTTCATGTCCAACTGGCGCATCACATCGGTTAGTATGGACATCGACTTCTCTATGCGCGTTGTCTGCTCCTGCGCCCGGGCAGGAGTCAGCAGTAATAACAGTAATGCAAGTACAGGAATGTTACGTTTCATATCTCTATGTTTGTATATACGTTTTTATGGTAGAGGGTAGGGAACCAACCTGCTGACATCCTTGTGATAGCCGTACAGTTCGCGGACCAGCGATGAGGAAATGAATGTGTGTTCGGCACGGGCGTACAGCACCACCGTCTCGATATCATCCAATTGCCGGTTGGCATCCGCCATACTCTGCTCATACGCAAAGTCCTGGATCGACCTTACGCCCCGCAGCAGAAAGCGCGCGTCATGCCGGCGGGCGAAATCAACGGTCAGACCGTCAAACACCTCCACCGTGACACGCTCCTCGTCCTTGAACAGTTCGCGCAATGCCTGCTCGCGGAAGGACAATGGGAACAGCTCGTTCTTCTGGCTGTTTTTGCCAATGCCGATTACTATCCTGTCAAAGAGTTCCAGACCTCTTTGAACCAAATCCAGATGACCTGTGGTGAACGGGTCAAAACTCCCGGGGAAAATGGCGGTGCGCATACGTGTCAATTTGTTTGTTGTTTGGCGGCTTCGTGGTTGATTACGGGGTTGCGGTACATCTCCCGCAGCTTGTCCGTCAGGAACGCCTCGTCTTTGTTGGGCAGGTCAATCAGGGCAAGCCTCTCGCGCAGATACTGTTCGAACTCTTCTCCGCGTTCATAGACTTCGTAGCCTATGTGTATCTGGTAGTCTATTCGCTTGGCCACTGCCTGCACCTGCTCGTTGCGCGTCATTCCCGCGAGTTCCTCCCTGTGCGCGTCCAGCCAGTGGTTAAGGCTCGGTGTCAGACGATAGACCACGCGCCCCTTCTTGCCGAACAGGCCTGTCTTCATCGACAGTTCGTCCTCGCCTTTTGCCTTGTGCCAGTTGGGGTTGTCGCGGCGGAGTTGCATCTCGCGCGCCTTCAGGTAGTCGCAAGGGTCGTACTCGTAGTTGATGCTCACAGGGCAGATGTTCAGTACGCGGACAGCCTCTATGAAATCATCGCTGCCTATTGTAAGCATCTTCAGTACGGCAGGCTGTGTCAGGTCGTTGCTGTCCTTGGCACGGCCCTCACGTTGTGCCAGCCAGATGCTCTTGCCCCTCTTCCTCAGGTGTTGTATGTATGAACTCAGGTGCTGCGCGTTCCTCATCACCTCCTTCGTGCCCCCGTTGCGGACCACCACGTAGCAGCGGTTGTACCGGACAAGCCATTCTATCCATCGCCTGCTCAGCAGGTTGTTGCCTATGCCTACGTATGGACGGATGAAGTAGCGCATACGGAGCAGGTAACTGAGCCATGCCGCATCCGTTATGATGTCGCGGTGGTTCGTCAGGAAGGTGGCGCCGTGGCGTATGTCCTCGCGTATCATTCGCTTCGCCTCCTTGCCCTGCCATGGACTTGCCCCGCCGCCTGACTCCAACCGCAATGAAGTGGTCTTCCGCCGGCGCAGCATATCCAAAAAAGGAAAGACCAGCAGAAAATCCGACACACTCAACAGCGGTCCGACTCTGTATGCCTCTATGTCTTTATACGGATTCATAAAAGGCTTTCCACTTTCCACTTTCACCTTTCACCTTTCCACTTTCCACTTTCAACTTAATAGGGCTTCTTTTGCGGCCTCGCGGTATGCCACCATCAGTCCGCCAGTGCCTAATAACGTGCCGCCGAAGTAGCGAACCACAACCACCAGGACGTTGTCCTTCTTCTGCGCGTCAATCGAACGCAGGATAGGCAGACCCGCCGTGCCGTGGGGTTCGCCGTCATCCTTTGTGCGCCACAGGTCCGGGCCGAGCCGGTAGGCATAGCACACATGGCGCGCGTCGTGATAACGCTTCTTGTAGCCGGCTATTAAGTCCTTCGCCTCGTCCTCTGTCGTGATTGACTCCGCAAAAGCGAGAAACTTCGACCCTTTGCTCTTGTATATTCCTTTGCCTAATAGCACGCTTGATAACCTGATTACTCTGACTCGGCGGCAAAGGTACTCTCAAACCTCCAATTATACAAACAAAACCGATATTTCTCTCGCTAACCGCATCAAACTCCCGAACGTGGCGTATCCAGTGCTGTTTGCAACAGAGACTCGGACTATACGGATAGCAATAAAGTAGCATATTCCTCCGTAGGATAACCGATAGATAACCGTAAGATAACCGAAGGATAGTGCTACTCTGACCGATGGCACACCGTACTCCGACCGTACGGAGTTGGCACTAAAATAGTACAAGAGACACAAAGGGAAGGATTATTGTATAATTATTTGATTTTCTGTTAAATATATTTTTCTGTTTCAGATGATTGTCGTAACTTTACATCGTCTAAACGATTGAAGTTATGAGAGTTAAGCAGAATGATTTGACCATTCAAGACATAATGCATCACGCCGATGAATTATGGCTCTTGTTCCGCTATTCGGACGGCAAACCGGTATGTCCGTACTGCGGGCACCAAACCAAACAGTACGTATGCAAAGACGGACGGTACAAATGCAACCATTGCAACCATCGTTACTCGTCACGTGTCGGGACAGTGTTCCACAACACCAAACTCACCACCAAACAGATTATGCTCGGCCTGTATCTGGTACTATCCCAGCCGACCATCAGCGGTCTGACATTGGCACGACAGGTCGGGATAACGTACAATGCCAGTTGGGCGTTTCTTAAAAGGGTACAGGTGGCAACCGAACAGACTGACGTGCTGACCGGAGTGGTGGCTGTGGACGAGGTGTATCTTGGAGGAAAATGGAAATACATCCATTTCAAGCGGAAATTGCAGATATTACGCGGATTAGGTCTTATCGGCGATAGCGATTTCCATTTCACACAATCACAGGCATTGCAAGGCATAGACAGGTACAAACACCCTGTCTTTGGCGGCAATGACGGACATCGAATCTTTCTGTTACAGATGCCGTGCGACTTTGACAAGGAATGTATTATGGAAGCATATAATGCCCATACTGCCAATGTGACAACATGCGTGACGGACGATTCCTCGCTATACACCAATTGGAAGGATGCACACGAGGTCAACAACCATTCGAAACACAAATACCGTTCGGAAGGGGGGCATTCTTCCAATCCTATTGAAGGCACATTCGGACATTACAGGACAATGTTCCGTTGCGGATATGTGCATTGCGATGAGAAATACGTGCAATTGTATCTGAATCTGTTTGTCTTCAAGTGGAACAACCGCAACAATACGTTCTATAACATGCTGGCGAATATGGTTGGTTGTATCAAGCGGAAGCGATGCCGGTACAAGGACATTATGGCGTAGGACGGGTTGCAGAAGTATAAGATACGGGCACAAGAGAAAGAAAACAATCGGCGGGATTTTGCGGCTACTATACTAAAAGAGATTGATTTTGCAAGCAGTGTTACAATTGATAATCATACATATACAAGACAAATCCTATCTTAGTGCCAACTCCGTAGTAATTACCAAATCATCAATCATAAAACCATAAATTATCAATTATAAACTATAAATCATAAATTTGCAATTTGAAATTTGCAATCATAAATATTTCTTCCGTACCTTTGCCGCGTATTATCGCTATCCCGAAATACCGTAAACCAACGACAACCAACCATATTATTTAAACTTATGAGAAAACTAAAACTATTTTCTTTACTCGTAGCGCTCTTTTGCGCCACGAGTTTGAGTGTAGCATGGGCTTCACCATCTCAGCCAGCTGTCGGTAACCTGCCTAAACAGGAACCCGCTGTCAACTACTATGTAGTCGGCACGATGAACAGTTGGAGCCCGAACGATGCTTACGTACTCACTGCTAATCCTGAAGTTGATGGTGAGTTTATGGGTGAGTTCACTTTCGCCGCTAATGCTGAGATCAAGGTTAAAGGCGGTGACACATGGTATCCAAGTTCGGCAGGTAATTATGTAATCACTGACGCGGGTGTCTACACCGTTTATTTCCGTCCGAATAGCGATGGTGGAGGCAACTGGCACGGAGGCTGCATTTTCGTTGCTAAGAAAATTAAGTACTATGTAATCGGTTCAATGACCGGATGGGACAAGAACGAGGCTTATCTACTCACTATTAACCAGTCATCTAAATGGGAGTATAAGGGTGATTTCACATTCGCTGCTGCCAATGAGTTCAAGGTTATAGACGAGAACGGGGCTTGGTATCCGGCTGCGGCAGGTAATTTCGTAATCAATGAGGCGGGTGACTACACCGTTTATTTCCGTCCGGACGGGTATGGTGGAGAAGGTTGGCACGAAGGCTACATCTACGCTGCTAAGAAACCCGAACCGCAACCCGCTGTCAAGTACTATGTAATAGGTTCGATGAACAACTGGACCACGGACGAGGCTTACGAACTCACTGTTAATCCTGAAGCGGACTGGGAGTTGATGGGCGATTTCACATTCGCTGCTGCCGATGAGTTCAAGGTTATAGACGAGAACGGAAATTGGTATCCGGCTGCGGCAGATAATTTCGTAATTGATGAGGCAGGTGACTACACCGTTTATTTCCGTCCGGACGGGGCAGGTGGAGAAGGCTGGTACGAAGGCTGCATCTACGTCGAAATGAAACCCGCTGTTAAGTACTATGTAATCGGTTCGATGAACGGCTGGACCACGGACGAGGCTTACATTCTCACTGTTAACCCCGAAGCAGAATGGGAGTATATGGGCGATTTCACATTCGCTGCTAACGCTCAGTTCAAGGTTATAGACGGGAACGGAAACTGGTACCCGGGAGGTACGGACAATGACTTCATCATCAGTGAAGCAGGTGACTACACCGTTTATTTCCGTCCGGATGGAGCTGGTGGAGAAGGCTGGCACGAAGGCTGCATCTACGCTGCGCTGCACCCGCAAGGTGTTGATATCACCGCTAACGGTGACAACGGCGTTTTCTACAGCACCTTCTATGACGGCTCGAATAAGTATCTGCTGCCCGCTGGAGTAGAGGCTTATGTGGCTACTATCAGCGGAAACGACCTCTTGTTGACTAAGATTGCGCAAGCGGGTGACGTGATACCGGCCGACAATGCTGTTATCTTCAAATCGACCGTATCTTCCTACACTATCACACCGTCGGATGCAACGCCTGTTGCCTTCAGCGTAACCAACAACCTGCAAGGTACGGATGAAGACATCAATACTGTTCCCGCCAACTGTTACGTACTCAGTGGACACTCCACCGATTATTCAGTGACCGGAATAGGATTCTATCTGTATGAAGGAACTGTGCTCCACGCGCACAAAGCCTATGTTGTTCTCAGCGGTTCGAATGTCCCGAAACGTATGCGTTTCATCTTCCAAGAGGAACAGAGCGGTACGGGAGTGGAGAACACCGAAGCAGAGAATATCCGATGCACTAAGGTCATCGAGAACGGCATGTTCTATGTGATTAAGAACGGCGTGCGTTACAGTGCACAAGGACTGATTGTTAAGCCCTAAATCGCTCATTAGAATTTAGTGTTTAGGTTCAGAATAAAATAACATATATAAATTAACACTCATCTTCGGTCTAATAACCGATTGGGTGAAATAATAATTACAAGGACAGAACTATGAAAAACCGTTATATTATACCTCAAACAGACACCATGCCTCTCTTGTCTGCAATGTTGTGTGTAAGTGATGAAGGTGGTGGCGACTCAAACCTGCATTTCCATCCCGAAGCATCGGATGACCAGTGGTAATCCGATGTAGACAATAACAAACCTATCCGCTCCGAAGTGTCAGATGATCAGATGACCCATGATAATCCGCTGCGGACAACCTAAAACAGAACGCGCAGGGCACACCCCTGCGCGTTCTGTTTCTCTTACTAAGTCGGTTTTTACAAAAAATCACATAACTCCTTGCGTATATGAAAACAATACTATACTTTTGTGAAATGAAAAAGCCGACAAATCATTTCAAAAGGAAAGACTACGAGAGTATGCGCACATCCATGATTTACGGCGATTCGCCTTCGTGGCAGGAACTGATGGACAGCCTCAACAACCTGCAAGAACAGATAAAGGATTTGCCTTACAGGGCATGATATTTATGCATATCTTGACGACAAACATACTAACAGGTTTGGGCTGATTAAGTCCTTACTTTTTTACGGAGAAAAACTATAATTGTAAAATAATTTATGTATAGTATAGCAACATATCGTATTTCTACAGGAAAAGAGGCTGAGGCTCTTTATAGCAAAGATTTCTTTACTAATAATAGTGAAGTTACCTTGTTTGAACATAGACATGAAATAGAGCGTGGTAAGGAACATCTATATTGTGGCTTTTGTGGTGAAGAGATCAAGATAAGTGGAGGTGGGGAAACAAAGCAAAGATTGCATTTCCGACATAAGCATCAAAATCTTAAACAGTATTGTCAGTATCAAGAAGAAGATAACTTGTCTAAAAGAGATATTGAAAGACGACGCTATGGTAATAAGGAAGAAGGCGAGTTGCATAGACGAATGAAATTTATGATAGCAAATACTTTTAAAAAAAATGGAGCATCGGTGTCAATAGAACAATGGATAAAAAATGAACAAGAACCTCGGCATCCTCGTCGCCCCGATATTCGTGCAGAATTTATGGATAAAGATGTCGTTGTTGAAGTACAAATAACAAGTACTTTTGTTAGTGTCGTATTGGAAAGAGAGAAGTTTTACAGTTCTCACAACATGTTTCTGTTGTGGGTGTTTAATGAATTTAGACCAGACATCTTTACACAGAAGGATATAATATATTCCAATAGAAATAATGCCTATATTTTCGATGAAGAAGCAAGATTCCATACAGAAAAAGAAGGTAGGTTGTATTTGCAATGCTATTATAAAGGTGTTTATTGCACAAAGCAGGGTTGCATTGAGGAACAAAAGGGATATTCTCACCAATTGATAACTTTTGATGATTTAACCTTTGATTATAATGACTACTCTGTATATTTCTTTGATGTTAAAGCTAATAAGGAACAATGCGAAAAAGAGAAGCAATTGATATTACAAGAACAAGAGGCTATACAAATTCGACTTCAGAAAGAGCAAGTTGAAGAGATGGAACGACAACTTGCAGAACAAAGAAGACTTCGTCTTGAGGAAGAACAACGACACAAAGAGGAACAAGAGCGTTTGCGTATAGAAGAGGAAAAACGGCTAGAAGAACAAAGGATAAGAAAACTTCACATGGATATTCAAAATAAATTAACAGCATATCTACACTCTGAATTGGGACTTGACGAACTACTTGCAAGTTATTATAGTGCGGAAAATAAAGTACAAGAAGCATTTAATAAAGATGTTCATGATGAAATAGACTTGCATACAGCCTCAGAGCAATGTCATCGGTATTATAAAGAAGAAGATATCCAATTATGTAAGTTTATTGAACAATGTGCAAGATTAAACATTAATATTGAGTGGGAAAAGTTGTTTTATATTCCAATTGTAATCTTTAAAGACTGGTATAGTCGTTATATGTTTCAACACATAACAGCACTATTATATGTAAAATATCAATATCTACTTCCGCCACAATATACGGATAAACTTAATTATCATCTTAATAAAACAATACAGGCTTCAGAAGAAGGTTGCCAATTCAATTATAACGAAGATTATCTGCAATTAACTTGTTTTGAACGTATTAGTTCTTCTAATCATAAGGAGTATTATAGTATTTTATGTGATGAAGGAACTTACAAATATATCTGTTCGATGTTCTCTATATATTTGGGACAACCTGTTGGTGTTGAATATCAGGAATATAGAAATGCTTATAATAGTTATACATCAGAAATTTATTATAATTATTACAACAAACTTATTAATCCATATTATCATTTATTTAAGAGATTGTTGGAATGCAGAGCAAATTTGTTTAGAAAAAGCAATTTTATTACAAGTATTTTGAAAAATCAGAAACTCATAGACAAAGCAATTATTGATAAGAGAATTTCACAAAATCATGCTTTGGATGCTCTAATGCCGATATTATTTCCTGATATACAGTGGAACTTACAACAAGCGTTATTTTGATATAATTATATTTCATTCAAATAGATATAAAACTTATAGATACGATATCTCAAGTATCAACATTAGTCGTTGATAATAAAAATAGCTTGATTTCTTTCTTGGAGAAGGCTGCATAATTATGAGTTGTTATGTGTTAATCCCCGCTCATAGCCAAAGACTTCCGTTTAGCCTTACCTCTTTGACCGCAAAATGTGACATGCTGAAGAAGAGAACCATTAAACATCTGATTCAATGGATTATCAAGAGAGAAAACGGTTTCTTGTGTCGTGTTTGAGGACACGATGACGCGGATTAAACGAAGCGAAGACAACAAGTAACGATTTTATTTGTTTATACTACAAAAAGATGACTACCTTTGCGGCGGGGTTCTAAAAGTGTAATATTTTTAAAGTTTTAGAAATGAAACTAATCGAAAGAAGAGAATTGTTAGAGCAACTCAAAGATGCTCAAGGCACTCCGGACATAAAGATAATCACCGGAATACGACGTAGTGGTAAATCCAAATTACTACTGGCTTACATGAACTGGGTGCGTCAAGTTGATTCAAATGCAAACATCATCTTTGTGGACTTCCGGCTGCTGGAAAACGAACCACTGCAAGAATACCACGCGCTACATGCGTACATAGAAAATCATTACAAAGAAGGCGTAGCGAACTACATCTGTATAGACGAGATACAGTTATGTCCGCAGTTTGAGTTGGTAATCAATAGCGCGCAAACGACAGAGAAATATGATATCTACCTAACTGGATCAAATGCCTTTATGTTGAGTTCGGACTTAGCAACTTTGTTCACAGGACGATACATAGAAATAGCGGTATTCCCATTCAGTTTTGCGGAATATCGTATGTACTATGGCGAGCAAGAGTTGCAGAGGCAATTCGATGAATATGTGGTTCAGGGAGGCTTAAGCGGAAGTTATCTATACAAGACGGAGGCGAAACGCAAGCAATACATCCGTGATGTATACAACACAATCATGCAGCGCGACTTAGTGGAGAAATACCACATAGCCGATCATGAGGCGTTGACTCACCTGATGGAGTATATGATGGACAATGTAAGTAACATCAGTTCACCCAATGGCATAGCAGAGGGATTGACGCATCAAGGAATACCAAGTAATAACCATACGATATCGAACTATCTGGACTATATATGCAGCGCGTTTGTGCTGTACAAAGTGCAACGGTACGATGTGCGAGGCAAAAAATATCTGCAGTCGTTGAATAAGTATTATCTGGTGGATAGCGGTATTCGTTATGCGCTGTTGGGTACGCGCAACATGGATTTTGGACGGATATACGAGAACATGGTGGCGATAGAGTTGTTGCGGCGCGGGTATGATATATACGTAGGAAAACTGTACCAGAAAGAGGTGGATTTTGTGGCAATGCGCGGAGGAGAGAAAATTTATATCCAAGTAAGCGACGACATTCGTGGTGAAGGGACATTTGATCGGGAGTATAGTCCGCTGTTGCAAATTAAGGACGCGTATCCGAAATATATCATAGCGAGGACGCGTGTGCCGAAATATGACTATCATGGGATACAGATAGTAGATTTGGCAGAGTGGCTCTTAGAATAATATTAGGCTATTTCTGTGCCTGTATCGCTCATCAGAAAGAACAAGGCACGAAACTCCCCGCATGTTTAAGCGGCATTAACTGGCAATCATAGCGAACGTATGTCCTTTTCTCCGGATTGTATTTTTTGAATCATTGTTGACCATTTTGGACTAATCAAAACGTATGTCTATTACCCCGGATTTTATCCGGCATCCTCATTGTTATGTGTGCGAGTCGTCATCCGCGCGTTTCTCGGTTTCCTTTCTGCTGGTTTGACTTCTGTTATAGAGTATGTCACCTTTAGGGTGCATACGTTCCACACGCTTCGTCTGTTTTGCCGATTAGTAATCGGCATCCTTTGTTCATTAGCCCCAATTCGTATTCTGGTTAAAATGTTTGTTCGTTTGTTGAAGAGAAAAACACTATTGGCGTTGCAGCCAATAGGCAAAAAACGGATCATAGACAGTGTATGTTCCACGGTCTTCTGTTAGCAGGTCTTTTTCCAATAAGCCGCGAACAGCAGCATTGACAACACTCACGGTTTGTAACCGGTATTTCTTGATAAAAGCCTTGCCGGTTATGCCCTTCGCTTTGCCTTCACGGGCTATCGCAATGAACACTTCACGTTGTTTGTAAGGGAGTTTTTCCAACAAATCGGAATATGTCTCGTTGAACATGTCAAGGATATATTCCACAGCATTATCTACAGATTCAAGTGTACAAACCTGTTCTTTCAGAGTCTTCAGGAAAAGCACATTGAGAACCCGTTGGATGCAGGATGTGATGCCGTCAAAACGCTTATACACCTCTTCCACCGCGCCTGCTTCTATTCGTTTGCCATACCGTTCAAACTGACGCATTGCAAAATCCGTGTATTTGTCCTGAGGTATCGGAGGCAGATTCATAATCATAACCGACTGATAGAACGGACGGACGGAGGAGGAGAAGATCTCTCCCATTAGATGTCTTTTTGAACCGGCGAAAATGAATGTGGCATTGACGCATTTCTGGATATAGGAACGAAGGGTCGCCTCAATAGTCGGCGCATCGGAGTAAGATACGATTTGTTGGAACTCGTCTATCGCAACGAGACAGGGTTTGTCGGCATGGGACAGGTAGTAAAATATCTCGTCAAGAGTTGTTTCGGGGTGTTCAATATCCCCCAGTCCCACACTCCAGGTCGGTACATTATTGATGTCGTATGTTATTTCACTTTTCAGCGAACGCAGAATGGAAAGAAAACCTTCCCAAACCACCTTGCCTTTGGGCTTCAGCTCTTCTAATATGGCACGACCGAACACATTCACAAAATCGCGAATGGATGTGGTGGCATAGATATCAATATAAAACGTATAGAAACGCTCCTTTATCCGTGGCTGTGACAGACAATGATGTATCAAATCCGTCTTCCCTACCCTTCTTGGAGAAATCAGCGCAACGTTATTGCCATTGACGGTCAAATCAACAAGTTGTTCGGTCTCCGACACTCTGTCGCAGAAATACTCAGGCCCTGCATAGCCTTTTGTAACAAACGGATTATCCATAATATTCTTGTTTATAGTATTTTATTTATAAATCAGATAATTTTATCCCAAATAGGATTATCCTAAACAGGATAATTTTTTATTTTCGCTGCAAAAGTACTGCTTTACATTGGATTGTGCAAGAGTTTCTTCTAAAAAGTGCAAATATACTTTGCATTTCTCTGCAATATAAAAGGTTTTGCTCTCGCGGCTATTCCCGCGAGCAATAACACCAGAAGGCTACCCGCACAGATAGCCTTCTGTTTGTTTCTTATAACCTTCTGTCTGTTTCTTTTATTGCCTTCTGTATTTTCTTTTATTGCCTGCGAATTAAATTCGCAGCCCTTTCGTCTCTTGTAGCGGCTGGGAGCCGTTTTTTCTTTGTATTCCGCCGATTAGTAATCGGCATTGTTCGTCCGTTGCGTCGGAATTCTATTCCGACATCGGCTCCCAAGAGCCGCCCTCACTAAGCCGGAAGGGGGCTTCTTCCGTTCCCCCGCCCGTCAGCCGGTTTTTCTGTGTTGTTTATTTCTTTTCGCGTTGTTGGTTTCTTCTATTAGGTCGGATAGCATCCGACGTCGCCGCACGCGGCGGTATCTGTTGTGTTTTTTTTGCCCCTGTATCTGTGTCACTTATAAAGAAAATGCATTTTTTATGCATTTTCTTGCTTTTTAGGTGATAGATTTTGCCCATTTTTTTGCTATATTATGGAGGGGTATATAATTCGAGTGACATAGTTAGGGAATAGGGGTCCCCACAGAAAATAATCAACAGAGCGAAGCGGCGGACTGATTATTTTCGCATGGGGAGAGCGGAGGCACAAGTCGCCTGTCAATTAAGCGTAGCGGTATATTGACCATTGCGAACTTGTTGCCGAACGCGACGATAGATTTTGCCTGTTTTTATGCTATATTATGGAGGGTATCACTACTGTCTTTCTTTGTGCTTGTATTTGTGTCAAAAGAACGTCTTCTTATGGGCTTTATAAAACTGTCATTTTGAAGAGGCAGAAGACAGTAACGCTTACAGATTCTTTTTCTGCGGCTTAAAAACGCAAATAAGCCGCAGAAAATGCGGCTAAAATTTGTCCGTTCGCCGCAAAGGCAGTATCTTTGCGCCTCAATTCGATTGAGGAGTAATCTGATTAATTGCTAATACCCGTATGTTTATACATCAATCTGATAATTGGACGAACTTTGTCTGGGACAAGGAGAAAGTCTCTGCAATGCTTCTGCAAGTGACCGAAGCGTTAGGTTATATGCATGGCAGGTTGAGTACGATTGGCTTTGACGAACAATTGAAAGCGATGACGGAAAGCGTCACCGCCGAAGTGGTCTCGACTTCACAGATTGAAGGCATCACCCTCAATGCAAGGAGTGTCCGTTCATCGGTGGCAAGACGGTTGGGCGTACCGGCGGAAGGCGTTGCCGAAAGCGTATCCCACGATGTGGAAGGTATCGTAAGCGTCGAGCTTGATGCCACGCATAACTTCAGGCACTCCTTGTCACAGGAACGGCTGTTCGGCTGGCATAACGAACTCTTCCCTGTTGAGCGCAGACGGCACTATCTGATTGATGTCGGGCAGTATCGAACACACGCCATGCAGGTGGTCTCCGGCAATATGGGGCGTGAAAGGGTACACTATGAAGCTCCTGATGCTGCACGCGTGCCGCAGGAGATGGAGCTGTTTCTGTCATGGTTCAATGACAACAGCATTGCCGCCACGCCCGTTAAAGCCGCTGTCGCTCATTTCTGGTTTGTCTGTATCCATCCTTTTGACGATGGAAACGGGCGTCTGGCACGGGCATTGTCAGACATGTTGCTGGCGCGATACGAAAACAACCGGTTGCGGTATTACAGCATGTCGCATCAGATACTGCTTGACCGCGACAATTATTACCGTGAACTGGAACGGGCGCAAAGAGGCGACGGAAACATAACCGACTGGATTGTCTGGTTCCTGAACACACTGCTTGCCGCTGTTCATGCCTCAGACTCCGTCATCGGCAACGTGTTGCAGAAGGCTTATTTCTGGCAGTTGCACGCAGGCAAGGCATGTTCAGAGCGTCAGAAACACGTGTTGGATATCTATTTGAGTGGCTACGACGGAAGGCTTACCGCCAAGAACTGGGCAAAACTCGCGGATGTCTCGCCTGATACCGCCGGCCGCGATATAGCGGACTTGGTTCAGAAGGGGATGTTGCGTGCCGTGCAGGGCGCAGTGCGCAATGTGGCTTATATGCCATGTTTAGGGCAGGATGACGGTATTCCGTTTGAGAACATACATTTGGTATCCGAAGGAAAGCAATCCGTTGTCTGTATGTCCTACAAAGGAACGGACTACCGCGAGCGGCTTACCGACGGAGACCTGCAGAGTCTCAACCGGAACGAGCGCACCTTGCGCGACCTCGCATACAAATACTTTGCGTATATCGTTGTACTGTAACCAGCTTTTTCCTGTTTGCTCTGACCTTGCAAAGCACACATTGAGCATCAGTCCCTTGCAAATAAAATGCGTTTTTTTGCGATATTATGAAGGGGTATATGTTTTGATGTGCTGAAACAACTTCGCCACTTGCTTTTTTCGCTGGTTATCCGACATAATGTGAAAAAAATTTGGAAGATTGACTAAATTGACATACCTTTGCGCGCTGCAAAGTGATAGAAAAATATGAAAAAATTTGTTCTTTTGGCAGTTGTCTGCCTGTTTGCTGTTACAGGATTTATCAATGCGCAGTCCTACGGTATCTTGGTTAACGGCTCGCGCTACTACGCCGGCACGCTCAACCCGAGTCCGATGGATCCGTCCTTCACTGAATACCAGTGTCTCGGCATACCCGTCAAAAACGGCGATTACCTCCAGCTCTACGACCTTCCCAACAAAGCCGCTTGGGCTGTGGATCTTGACTCCTACAGCGTAAGCGGTATAGCCAGACAGGGCGACCGGTACACTTGTTCCGCTGACGGATGCTACGACTTCTATATCAAGCTCAAGTATGAGCAGGACCAACTCTACATCGGCAATTCCGCCTCGCAGGACTGTCAGGATTGGGGCGATGGGGACTTTAACGACAAGAACGGAAGCGCCGTTCCTTCGCAGTGTCCTGATGTGATGATGCAGGGGTTCTATTTCAATTCCTACGAGATAAAAGATACTGTCGGTGTCAAGGAAAACCCCGATAAGTACGAGAACGGAACCAATTTCTACGGCGACACCCGCTGGAAGACGCTCTACGACCAGTCCGGCGAGATTGGCGCGTACTTCGACCTCATCTGGCTGCCGCCATCGGCTATGGCAAGCGGCACGGGCTATCACCCGCGCCAATACTCCAACCAGAACTCCGACTGGGGCTCGCGCGCCGAACTGCAGCAGCTCATCGCCTCCTTCCATAACTCCGGCACCAAGGTGGTTGCCGACATGGTACTCAACCACGGCGAGGCGATGGCTTCGTGGTGCGATTTCGCCCACCTCAACTTCGGCGAATACGGCGAGTTCCAGCCAGACGGCTCTTTCATCTGCCAGACCGACGAGATGAACGATCCCGCCAATAATACGGAAGCAATGGCGGGTCCGTGCTTCGGAACGGCAACAGGTCCCAATGACGACGGCACCAACTATGCCGCTGCGCGCGACTGGGCGCACGACAGCGAGAACGTCCGCGAGATGTTCCGCGCCTATGCCAAGTGGATGCGCAACGTCATCGGTTATGACGGTTTCCGCTACGATGAGTGCAAAGGCTACCACATGAGCCACGTCAATGATTACAACTCTGCGGCGGATGCCTACATCTCCTTTATGGAACTCTGGGACGGCAACGACCGTATATGGCAGGGCATCAAGGATGCCAACTACAACACGATGGCGCTTGATTTCCAGACCAAGTATTCCACCTTCGATGCCATCGGTCATTTTGACTATTCCAAATGTTTCCTCAATGGCGGCAACGGCGGACTGATAGGCAGCGGACGTGCCAAATACGCAGTAACCTTCGTGGACAGCCACGACTGGTTCTATCGCGGCAACGGACAGGAGTTCGGCTGCTCGTCCGGCAACTGCTATGACGGCATATCCATGTCCGATGACCTCAAGGACCGTCTTCTGCAGGCGATTGCTTACCAGCTCTCCATGCCGGGTGTTCCTTGCATCTTCTATCCTCATTGGAACAAGTACAAGGATGCTATCAAGGATATGATCAACGCCCGTCACGTGGCGGGTGTCCATTCCGAAAGTTCTGTGGGCGAGGAAGAAGGCGATGGCAGCGGTTACAAAGCCACCATCGAAGGCAAGAACGGCAAGCTCATCCTTATGCTCGGCAGCAAGACAGTGCACGAACCGACAGGTGCCAACGAGTGGCTCGCTACCTACAACTACCGTCTGATGGCTGCCGGTCCGGGATACGCCATGTGGGTTCTTGCTGAAAAGGACTTCGCTCCGCGTATGATTGTTACGCCCGAAACCTATTTCGAGGACAACATCAACGTGACTGTCAAGCCTGTGGGAGGCTCGTCCGACACCAAGACCGTCTATTACACCACCGATGGTTCTGACCCCACCACCGCCTCACAGTCCTTCACGGGCGAAAAGACATTCAACTTCACCCAAACCACCACGCTCAAGGTGATGGGTGTGTGCGGTGCGGCGCAGTCGAAGATACAGACATATACCTACACCTACCGCGAGCCGCTCAAACGTGGCATACAGGTGCATTTCAACAAGCCCGCCGAGTGGGAGAAAGTTTATTTCTACGCGTGGATTCCGGGAACGGACGAACAGGGCAACCCCACCTCCGTCAATATGATGGGCGCCTATCCGGGGCAGCGTATCTATGAGGATGCGGAAGGATGGTACAGCTATGAGTTCGATGCCGCCTTCGAGTCCGTCAATTTCTGCATCTCATCCGGCAACGAGTGCGGACTGCTCAATGTCCGCTCCAACGACCTTGTGGCGGACTACGACGCTTGGTACGGATGGGAGGAAGGCTTCGAGACGGAAAGCAACTACGAGAAGAAACTGGACGGAAGTGTTGAGCTCAATCCCGCCTTTGATTTGGTCATCTCACCCGAAAGCGGCAATTTCCGCGACCTGCAGCAGGGTGAGGACATAACCATAACCGTTGTGGGAAAAACAGGAGCGATGATTTATTACTCCATCAACGGTGTTGAGCAGGAACCCGTAGAGAATACTGTCTCGTTCAAGATTACCAACACTTCGACCGTATCGGCATACGCTTATGATGCGGCAACGAAGCAAAAGACAGATACCTATACCAACACCTACACATACAAAGCCCCGCAGCAGGGTGTCATTACCGTCAAGTTCGCCAAACCCGGCGACTGGGAAGACCTCTACCTCTATGCGTTCACCCGCGTCAAAGTCGGAACCAAGTATGTGGATACGCCTTACGCCCTTGTGGCGGGACAGTCCGCCAAATGGCCGGGCACGCACTGGACATCCATTGACCATTCCGTTGCAGGCGACTCCACCTACACGTGGACGATGCGCGAGGAGGTGAAGGACAAAGACCTTTACATCATCTTCAACGAGGGACTTAACAAACGCCAGTCGCAGGACATCTACCTTACCGAGAATACCTGCTACGTGTGGAACACCGGTTGTTGGCAGGCTGTCATCGATGAGAACTGCGACGGACTCGCTGATGCCGTTGAACAGGTGGAGCAGGACACGGAACACCGCCTTGACATCACCCGCCCGATGTTCAATATCCTCGGTATGCAGGTCGATGCGGACTATAAAGGAATCGTCATTCAAAACGGACGAAAGTTCATTCTCAAATAAATTAACCCTTAAAACAATAACACTATGAAGAAAATCCTCTTTTCTTTAATTTGCGCACTCGGTATGTCGCTCACTGCGTATGCCGAAACGGTGACGCTCTACTATGTGAACTCCAAATCATGGAAAGACGTGAACGCATACGTATGGGCAGGTGAGGCTTATAAGACTTGGCCGGGCGAGGCAATGACCAAGACCGAAGACCAAGTGAACGGATTTGACGTTTACAGCTACACATTCAACGCAGAGTACATTAATGTCATCTTTAACAACGGTAATGGTACTCAAACAAGTGACATGGTTTGGGATGCTGCTACCCCTTATTTCTACGAAAACAAGTGGTACGCTACGCTCAAAGAAATCTCAGGTATTGCTGGACCGACGACCATTACGCTCTACTATGTGAACACCAACAAGTGGGAGAATGTGAACGCTTACGCTTGGTACACCGAAGGTGAAACCAACCACGTATTACATGACTGGCCCGGTGGGGCAATGTACAAGACCGAAGACCAAGTGAACGGATTTGACGTTTACAGCTTCACGTTCGCTCGCGAATATGTGAATGTCATCTTCAACGATGGTGGTGCAAACAAGACCGCTGACCTGACATGGAATGCAGCTACTCCTTATTACTATGGCGACAAGTGGTATGCTGACCTCAAAGACATTCCTGCTCCTGCCACGACCGTTACTCTTTACTACGTGAACACCAACAAGTGGGAGAACGTGAACGCATACGTTTGGGCAGATGACGCGTATAAGTCTTGGCCCGGCGAGGCAATGACCAAAACAGGTGATCAAGTGAACGGCTTTGACGTTTACAGCTACACGTTCCCTACAGACTATGTCAATGTTATCTTCAGCTTAAACGATGCTGTTAAGACCGCTGACCTGACATGGAACGCAGCTACTCCTTACTACTATGGTGACAAGTGGTATGCCGACCTCAAAGACATCCCCGCTCCTGCCTCAACCGTTACACTCTACTACGTGAACACCAACAAGTGGGAGAACGTGAACGCATACGCTTGGTACACCGAAGGTGAGACCAACCACGAGAAAGCCGCTTGGTCAGGAGAAGCAATGACCAAGACCGGTGACCAAGTGAACGGCTTTGATGTATATAGCTACACGCTTGAGACAGAATATGTGAATGTCATCTTCAACGATGGTGGTACAAACAAGACCGCTGACCTGACATGGAATGCAGCAACCCCCTACTACTATGGTGACAAGTGGTATGCTGACCTCAAGGACATTCCCGCTCCTGCCACGACCGTTACTCTTTACTACGTGAACACGAACAAGTGGGAGAACGTGAACGCATACGCTTGGTACACCGAAGGTGAGACCAACCACGAGAAAGCTGCTTGGTCAGGAGAAGCAATGACGAAGACCGTTGACCAAGTGAACGGCTTTGATGTATATAGCTACACGCTCGGGACGGAATATGTTAATATCATCTTCAACGATGGTGGTACAAACAAGACCGCTGACCTGACATGGGATGCTGCTACTCCCTACTACTATGGTGACAAGTGGTATGCCGCCCTTAAGGACATCCCCGCTCCTGCCACGACCGTTACGCTGTACTACGTGAACACGAACAAGTGGGAGACCGTGAACGCCTACGTATGGTACAAGGAAGGTGAGACCACCCACGAGAAGGCCGCTTGGGCAGGCGAAGCGATGACGAAGACTGCTGACCAAGTGAACGGCTTCGATGTATACAGCTACACCTTTGAGACAGAGTATGTGAATGTACTCTTCACGAATGGCACGAACCAGACGGCTGACCTGACTTGGAATGCCGCAACTCCTTACTACTACGGTGACAAGTGGTATGCGGCATTGGAGGACATCCCCGCCGCTTCCGACCCGACGACCGTTACGCTGTACTACGTGAACACGAACAAGTGGGAGACCGTCAACGCCTACGTATGGTACAAGGAAGGTGAGACCACCCACGAGAAGGCCGCTTGGGCAGGCGAAGCGATGACCAAGACTGCTGACCAAGTGAACGGCTTTGACGTATACAGTTACACCTTCGAGACAGAGTATGTAAATGTTATCTTTACAGATGGCACGAACCAGACCGCAGACCTGACTTGGGATGTTGCTGCTCCTTACTACTATGGTGACAAGTGGTATGCTGCCCTTAATGATATTCCTGCAGCAGGTGAAATCACACGCGTTGACTACACACTCCTCAATGCAGGCGAACTGGCTAACGACAATGCCAAGATGTTCGTTCACACATGGGGTGATGGTATGGGCGATGAAGATATCCTGATGACCGCCGTTATGGACGGAGAGGCTGTTGTAGCATACAAAGCAGCTATCAACGACCTCACGCAGAACCTCGTATTCGTTCGTATGAACCCCGAAGCGGAAGCCATTGATTGGGAAAACAACTGGGGCAAATCGGCGGATCTCGTTCGTTGCGAGGACAACAAGGCTTATTTCACAGGTTGGAGCGAAAGCACCATCAATGTTTCGTGCGATGCTCCGACCGATGTTGAAATCGTAGAGCGGAACACGGAGAACGGCAAGGTTATCGAAAACGGTATCCTCTACATCCTCCGTGACGGCAAACGCTACAATGCACAAGGTGTGGAAGTTAAATAACTCTCACGCAGAACATTTTCAGGCAAGGGCGGCTGATTACCGCCCTTGCTTACCAAATTTGCCCGCAAGGACAATAAACCAAAAACTATGAACAGAATACTTGCTATCTTCTTCTCCCTCTCAATGGCTCTTCCCCTTTTTTCTGGTGAACGTACCGTTGAGCAAGCAGCTGGATTAGCGGCAAACTTCGTCAAAAAACAATCTGGTTTCCGTATGCGTCATCAGGCTCCTGCCGAGGCTTCTGATATGCAGTTGGCATACACGGGTATGGTGAAAGACCAACCGGTTCCCGCGTACTACGTTTTCAACAGTCCGGATAACGAAGAAGCTGTTTTTATCTCCGCAGATGACCGCACGCAACCCGTCTTGGGATATATCGAGGCAGGAGGTTTTGACTACAATACAGCTAACCCGAGCCTGCGCTGGTGGCTTAACCGTTACAGCCGGCAACTCGCTGCCATCAGTGAAATAGAAGACATACAGGCATCCTCCCCTGCGGAAACCTACACCTCCGTTGCCCCCCTTCTCGGCAAAATAGAGTACGATCAGGAGAAACCGTACAGCAACCTATGCCCTCTTGACGGCACCCACCGCTCGCTGACGGGCTGCGTGGCAACCGCTGCCGCACAGGTGATGCGCTTCTGGAAATACCCCGCACAAGGCACCGGCTCACATTCCTATACCAGCAGCGGACTCAGGAAACAGGTCTCGGCCGATTTCAACGTGCCTTACGACTGGGACAATATGCTCGAGTCTTACAGCGGTTCCTACAATGCTACACAAGCTTCCGCTATTGCCACTCTGATGTTCCACTGCGGCGTGGCGTGCGATATGGATTATTCGTACAATGACGGGAGTGCAGCCTATACCGATGATATGGCTGCTGGTCTTACGAAGTACTTCGGGTACAGAGTTTCCAAATTCGTCACTCAAATCAGCGCGCGCGACTACGGCGGTGCAGCCAATTTTACACCCGCTGAATATTCCGTCAAAACGACACAGATACGCGACTATATCTATGCCGATCTTGAGCAGGGGCGTCCCGTCATTCTTGGCGGTAACGACACCTACGGTGAGGGCGGACACGAGTTCGTCTGCGACGGACGCGATGCCAACGGACGTCTGCATATCAACTGGGGCTGGTCAGGCGACGGAAACGGCTATTTCGCCATCACCGCACTTGATTATGACGGCTATGAGTTCTCCTCCGACCTCGATGCCATCCTCGGTGTCGAACCCGCGCAGACAGAATACGTTCCCGTTGAAAGCATCTCCCTTAACCCTTCTTCGCTAACCCTTAAAATCAACGAGAAACAAACCGTTGTTGTAAATATTCTTCCTGCTAACTCATCCGTCCGCATAGCTTCGTGGACTTCCTCCGACCCTGCTGTCGCGTCTGTCAGCAACGGTACGGTCAAGGGTGTCAGTCAAGGCACAGCCGTCATCACAGCCACTGCTGAAGGCCGACAGGCAACAGCCACTGTTACCGTCACCTCCGAAGTTGTAGCCTCTCAGGATTTCATCCTCGTTACAGACGACGCGAACCTCCAAGTAGGAGACCAGATACTCATCGTCAACGAAGACAATCAAGTGGCTTTGGGGGCAACGCAAAACAAGAACAACCGCTCCGAAGCGTCTGTCTTCATCAACGGCAACGCCATCCAAATAGATGAGAACAATACCGATGCGCAGATTATAACCCTCACGCAGGGACTCTCCCAGGGGACATTCGGACTTCTTACTCCCGACGGATATCTCTATGCCGCATCGTCAAGCAAAAACTACCTCCGCTCACAGGCCCAACTCACAGATGACGCGTCGTGGACTATCAGCATTACTGACGGCGAAGCACTCATTACCGCACAAGGAAACAATACCCGCAACACTATCAGTTATAATTCGCACAATCAGATCTTTTCCACCTACAAACTCCTGCAAGCCCCCGTTGCCGTCTATGCCCGTATGAATCATACCGGCTTACCCGTCCTGCAAGCGGACCAACCTGCTGCCAGCAAACTCTTCCGCAACGGTAGACTGGTCATTGTCATCGATGACAAAGAATACAATGCACAAGGCATACAAACACGATAATCATCTTTTAATCCCATATCCCTATGAAATCCGTTAAATACCTTTTCCTCCTGCTCGTTCTTTCAGCAGTCTCCTTTCTGCAGGCACAAGTTACCACCGACCCCGCAGTCATCCCGTTCGGCTATACAGGTAGCATCGTCTTCACTTTCGACCCCTCGCAAGGCACGGGAGGTATGAAATCTGCCACCGAATGTTACTCCCACATGGGACTCATTACCGATAAAAGTAAAGATATAACGGATTGGAAATACGTTATCTACGGAGACAAATGGGGGACGAACCAGGAACCTGCTTGGACCAAATCGGGCGACAAGTGGACGCTCACCATCAATAATCTGTACGATTTCTACGGTGTCCCTGCCTCCGAGAACATCGTTGCCATCGTGATGGTATTCCACAATGGACAGGGCAACAGTTCTCTCGAAGGGAAAAGCACAGCCACTTCCAACGGTGACATACTCATCTATCTGGGCAAGGAGAACAAGGAGTCGATATGGGATAATTTTGTCTTCGCCCCCGTGGTGGAGCAGGCGCGTCCTGCTGGTGTCTTCAACGGCATCTATTATAGTCCGGATGGCACATCGGTCACTCTCTGCACTTTTGCGGCAGGCAACAAGACGGCTGGCGACAACTCCGTCCTTGAACCCGCGAAACATGTTTGTCTTATTGGCGACATGACCGGTTGGGAACTCAGCAACGACTATCAGATGAAGCGTGACGGCAACTATTTCTGGATTACCATCCCCATCGAAAAGGGTAGGGAATACCGTTTCCAGTACGCTGTTGTGCGCGCGGACGGAGTGAAGATGCTTATCTCCGACCTCTTCTCTGAGAAACTGCTCACGCCCGATGACAACTACGAACCCCGCTGGACAGACCCGGATCTCATCTCCTATCCGATGACAGGCGCGGAAGGGTACGTTTCTGTTCTCCAGTCTGCCAAGACACCTTTCAATTGGTCGTCTTCCACTACTTCCTTCCAGCGCCCCGATAAGAACAATCTTGTCATTTACGAGCTTTGGATTTATGACCATACACCCGAGCGCAACCTGTTGGGGCTGATGAAGCGTCTTGACTATATACAGAATCTTGGTGTCAACTGTGTCGAGCTTATGCCTGTCTGCGAGTTTGACGGCAATCAGTCGTGGGGCTATTCGCCCAACCACTATTTCGCCATTGACAAGGCTTATGGCACTCCCGATATGCTTAAGACCTTCATCGATGAATGCCACAAGCGCGGCATGGCGGTCGTACTCGATATGGTCTTCAACCACGCCACGGGCAACAACCCGATGAACAAACTCTATCCCTACGGCAACGACCTCAAGTTCAATCCTTGTTTCAACGTCACTCCTCCGCATCCTGACAATGTCTATCAGGACTGGAACCACGACTTCGAACCCGTCAAGGATATGTTCCGCCGTGCTGTTGCATACTGGCTTACGGAATACAAGGTGGACGGCTACCGTTTCGACCTTAGTCATGGTCTGTGCGGCAAGACGTACAATGCCCCCGCCAATATCAAAGAGTACTACGACGTGATGCAGACCGTTTCTCCGGGTTCCTACCTGATGCTTGAGCACTGGGGGAACAGCATGGCTACCGACCGTCCCAATTTCGTGCAGCAGGGGATGATGTGCTGGCAGAACACCTCCTATGTCTTCCAGCAGGCGACCGGCGCGTGGCTTGAAGGAGACGGACTCAGCGATGCCAATACGGACAACTATGTTTCCTACTTCAACAACCATGATGAGGAGCGTCCTTTCTTCAAAGCCAAGCAATGGGGAGCCGGTGACCTCAAGAAATCCGAAGCATCACGCGCGGCGCGTATCCCGCTTGTCATCGGTATGCAGTGTCTGCTCGACGGACCGCAACTCTTCTATCATTTTGATGAACTTGCTTTTGACTACTCCAAGTTCCAAGACGGGGAAGGTCGTTTCGGTACAGACGGTGTCAAAGAGTATGGTGCTACCGAAGCAGGTCCTGAAACAGTTGATTACGAAGTCAAGATGTCCACCAAGTTCCGTCCTGAACCGTGGATGGCTGCCGGACCGCGTATGCAGGGCTACCAGCGTCTTGCGCAAATCATTCAACTTCGCACGCGCCTTATGCCCGGTGTGTTCTCTGGCAATCCCACACAGTCAACCCTGACGGCGAAAGCCGCTGTTAAGAAAATCCAGTGGGGCAGCCAGGTCTTTGCTGTAGGCAATTTCTCCGCCACCGCTTCCCAGACCGTAACCCTTCCTTCCGGCACATGGTACGACTACCTCGACGGAGGACAGCAAGCCGCTTCTTCCTACACGCTCCAGCCCAACGAAATCAAAGTCTTCACGGGTTCGTATGTGGCTGCACCCGCCGTCCCTGACCACTATGAGGATTCCACTCCCTTGGAATATGTCCTTCCGCAACCCGTGTCCGCAACCCGCAAATTGCTCATTGACGGCACGTTAATGATTGTTCGTGAGGACGGTAGCGTCTATTCTGTTTCGGGTCGCCGTATACAGTAAGACCAAAGAGAAAGAGCGAATTATCATTTGATAACTCGCTCTTTCTCTTTCTTTTGTAGTGCTACCCGGAATCGAACCGGGGTTTACGGCGTGAGAGGCCGTTGTCCTAGGCCGCTAGACGATAGCACCTCAAAACAGCGCGCAAAAGTACTGCCTTTTTTGCAACGTAGCAAATAAATTCGTAAAAAAACTGATTTTTCTTCTATGAAACGTACGGTTGCCTTGATTGACCGCCTCCATTACTACCACATCTGGCAGATCGCGCTCGGCCTCACCATTGTATTTGTGGTTATTTCCATCATCTATTCCAATTTCATCTTCCTTCGCCTTGTGGAGGAGGAAAACAAGCTGATGGAGATATGGGCGGAGGCGACACGGCAGTTCATCCAGGCTGACGAGAACACAGATATTGACTTCGTTTCATATATCATCGAGGACAACACCAACATCCCAGTCTATATGCTGGACGCGGACGGCAACATCCTGCTCACGCGCAATGTCCGTGACACGGTTGCTGATCCTACGCTCCTGCACGGTCCCATTGTGGTGGATATTGATGAGAATACCACGCAGTACATCTTCTACGATGACTCCATTGCCCTCCGGCACCTGCATATCTATCCTTATATATCCTTTGGTGTGCTCGCGCTCTTTATCATCATCGCCCTTGTGGTCATCTATACCACGCAGCGCAGCGAGCAGAACCGTGTATGGGTTGGACTGACCAAGGAGACGGCCCACCAGCTCGGTACACCCATTTCATCGCTTGCCGCATGGCAGGAGCTCTTGCAGCAGCGCTATCCAGAGGACGAGTACATCCCGCAGTTGCAACTCGACATCAGCCGCCTGCAGGCCATCGCCGAACGGTTTTCCAAGATAGGCAGCGAACCTGAACTGACGCTCCAGCCTCTTCTCCCTGTTATCAGTCAGACTGTGGACTACATGCAGGCGCGCATATCCAAGAAAGTGGCACTGCGTACCGAGTGTGCCGACAACTGCCTTGATGTGCAGATGCGCCTCAACGCGCCCCTCTTTCAGTGGGTGTTGGAGAACCTGATAAGGAATGCCGTTGATGCCATCAGCGGAACGGGAAGCATCACGCTCAATCTGCATCGCGACAACCGGACGATTGTCTTGGATGTTACCGATACGGGAAAAGGGATAGGAAGAAACAGTTTCAAGCGCATCTTCCGGCCGGGCTATACCACCAAGAAGCGCGGATGGGGGTTGGGGTTGTCCCTCTCAAAGCGTATTATCGAAGATTACCATCGGGGCAAACTCTTTGTTTGTCAGTCTGTCCAGGGGCAGGGAACCACGTTCCGTATCTTGCTCAAAGATGCCATAGACAACGCTCCCGCTTCCTGACATGGCGGCGTATTCGGCTCCGGCATCCAGCAATGCCTGTTTCGCTTGTCCCAATATCGGATAGCGCGCGAAGACAGTCTCCTCAAAGTCATTTACTCGCAGGTCCAGCGGCTCGTCGTGTAGTCGTATGCCTGCGTATGCCTCTCGCGTGCTGACGCTTACGGGAGGTTTGACCATAACCATGCGTTTGCCTTTCCACGAGAAGTCCGACGGCTCAAGTCGGTCGCCTATGCCTTTCGCCAGACAGGGGGTGTTATAGAGGAAGAACGGGCAGTCCGCACCTATCGGGCGTAACACGTCCGCCATCTGCTCGCGTGTCAGTCCCAGTCCGAACAACTCATTGACAGCCATCACCGTATGCGCTGCATCCGATGAGCCGCCGCCAAGACCTGCTCCGAAAGGCACGCGCTTGTCCAGACGCACGCGGACGCTCCCGACCTGTTCATACAAGGCTGCCATGCGCCGGTACGCCTTCACTATCAGGTTCTCGCCTGCATCGCAATCCACTTCTATCCCGCTTGTCGTCAGGGAGATGCACTGGTCTGGTGCATCCGCCTGCTCTATCTCTATCAGGTCATACAGACCATAGACCGGATAGAACAGCGTCTCTATCTCGTGGTAGCCGTCTTCTCTGCGCCGCCTCACGCGCAGACCCACATTAACCTTGCAGTTCGCCCTGACTTCCATCGCAATCAGTATCTGCGTGTTACCATGTCATACACCGCACGCACTTTCTTCCCTGCGTCCTCCCAGCGGATGCCGTTCACCTCCTTGCGCCCCTCCTCGCTCAGCGCTTTGTACATGGCGGGATTGGTCACAATGGCGTGGATGGCGTCTGCCATCGCGTCAATGTCCCAGTAGTCGGTCTTGATGGCATGGTGCAGAATCTCCGCGCAGCCCGACTGGTTGGAGATGATGGTCGGACAGCCCACTTGCATCGCCTCCAACGGCGATATGCCGAACGGCTCGCTCACTGAAGGCATGATATACACGTCTGAGTCTGCCAGCAGTTGCTGCACGTCTTTGCCGCGCATGAAACCGGGGAAATGGAAACGTGTGGCGATGCCGCGACGGGCGACCAAGTCAATCATCTCATGCATCTTGTCCCCGCTGCCGGCCATTACAAAACGCACGTTCTCTGTCTGTCGCAGCACACGTGCTGCCGCCTCCACAAAGTACTCCGGTCCTTTCTGCATCGTGATGCGTCCCAGGAACGTGACCAGATGGTCTTTGCGCTTGTGGTGCTTGAACTCATCGGGATTGGCGAGTGGGAACACGGCGTTGTGCACGGTGGACACCTTGTCGGGATGCTGGCCGTATTTGTCTATCACTGTCTGCCGTGTCAGGTTGCTCACGCATAGAATATGGTCTGCCGTATCCATTCCTTGCCGCTCGATGGCATATACCGTCGGATTGACCTGCCCGCGCGAACGGTCAAAATCAGTAGCGTGTACGTGGATGACCAGTGGCTTGCCGCTCAGCCGTTTGGCTGTTGCACCCGCAGGATAGGTGAGCCAGTCGTGCGAGTGGATAACGTCGAATTGCTCCTGCCGTGCCAGCACGGCGGCGACTTGCTCGTAGTTGTTTATCTCTTCCAGCAGGTTGTCGGGGTAACGGCCCGAGAACTCGATACGTCCGCGACCGGGCACGTCCACGCTGTCTGCGCCGACAATGCGCAGGAACGACTCCTCCTCACCGCCCCACTTGCGGGGCATCATGAACACAATGTCCATATCGCCCTGCTGTGCAAGACCGTAGGTCAGTCCGTAACTCGCTGTACCCAAGCCGCCGAGGATATGTGGCGGGAATTCCCAGCCGAACATCAGTGCTTTCATAGTCAGGATGGTTGATTGTCAGCGTTCTGCTCCAGTTCGTTCAAACTATTGTATATGCCGATTACGCCGCTCACGCTTGGCGCGTAGCTCATGCCGCCGTGTCCTTTGAATGGCGGGTTGCCGTCGTACAGTTCGCTCAGCGTGCCGATGGTCAGTTCGCGCATCTCTGCCTCGTAACCCGCCAGCAGACGGCGCATGAAACTGGCTCCGCTGTGCTGGTACACACGCATATACGCTTTCCCGTAGGCGGCTATTGTCAGTGGGAAGACCGGTCCGTTGTGCAGGTTGCGGTTGCGTTCCTGGTGCCCGCCGATATAGACGGGGCGGTACGAACCGCTTTTGGGCGACAGCGTGCGCAGGCCTTTCGGCGTGTACAGTTCCTTCGTGCATATGTCCACCACTGCCTTCTGCTGTTTCCTGTCCAGAGGGGAGTAGGGCAGCGACACTGCCCATATTTGGTTCGGGCGCACTTCGCGGTCATGGTACGACCCCACCACATAGTCGTCAAGGTAATACCCGTTCCAGAACATCGTCACGAACTGCTCGCGGGCGAGTTCCGCCTGATAGTCAAGCAGGTCGGCGCGTTGTTCCTTGCCCAGTGTGCGCATCAGTTGTGCCGTGAAGCACAGGGCGTTGTACCACAGTGCGTTCAGTTCGACGATGTAACCCGTTCTCGGAGTGATTGGGCGGTCGTCTTCCACGGCGTTCATCCACGTCGCGGGACGTTTTGTGCCGTCAGTCCACACCAGACCGTTCTGGTGGACGAACAGACGGGGATGGCGTTGTTCGCGGATATGGACGATTATGTCGTAGAGCAGCCCGCCGTACTTTTCCGCCACTTGTTTTATGTCTGTGTAGTGCGAGTATTCTTGGATGACCCGTGCGAACCACAGCGGCACGTCCGGCTCGTCCATCCCTGACAGGCCGATGTCGTCGTACCTGCCTTCGAGGAAGGCGCGCATCTCCTTGACTGCTGTCTGGTCCATGATGGCGTCCCAGTATTCCGGGCGGCCGATGCCCATCGTGCAGTCAGCCAGCGAGAAGAACTCCGCGCGGGCCTCTGCTTTGTACCACGGATAGCCTGCCAGCAGCCAGCATTTGTCGCCCACTCGCTTGTAGAACTGCGACGCGGCGTTCCGCAGGCATGCGTACATCGTCTCTCTTTCCCAGTGGCGGCTCTCTTCCTTGCGCCACACGGTCTTCAGCGTGGCGGGGTTGATTTCCGAGATGCCTGCCGAGAATACCACCGACTCTCCCTTTTTCATCGCCACGTCGAAGTACCCAGGCACGAGCAGGTCCTCACGGCTCTCGTAGCCGCGTTCCGCCTCTTTCATGTAGTATATGTCCTTGTACCAGTGTGCGTCCTGCACGTACTCCGCTTTCTTCGAGAACTGCATGTACAGTGCGGGGAAGCCCTCGTACAGCCGGTTCATGCACCCGTTGCGCACCGGCTCCGTGTGGGTGTCGGCGGCTCCGTTCTCGTGTGTCAGGCTGTCCGTCGTGCGGAAGGCGAGGAAGGGATGGAAGCGCATCACCGTGCCTTGTCCTGCCTCCACCATCGTGTAGCGGATTAGCACGCGAGGCTCGAAACTGACCAGCAGGCGTTCTTTGGTCAGTATCACGCCGCCCACCCGGTATGTGGTCTTCGACAGCAGTTGGCAGTCGTAACTGCGCAGGTACTTGTGCCCGTTCGGGCTGAACAGACGTTCCCCGTACTGGTGGACGCCGAGATGGAACTCTGCGCCGTGCTGGATCACTGTCTCGTCCAGTCCGCTGAGCAGCACGTAGTTATCGTCGCCTTTGTCCTGTAGCGGTGTCACCAGCAGGCCGTGGTACTTGCGTGTGTTGCAGTCGGCCAGGGTCGTCGCTGTGTAGGCGCCTGCGCGGTTCGTGTGGAGAATCTCGCTGCGCAGGCTGCGGTCCAGATTGACTAACGCTGATTTGTCAAAACTCAGGTAACTCATATTAGTTGAATTTGCCCTCGTAGGTGTGTTCCACATCCATCACTATCTGACGGATTTGTTGTTCCTCCTGTTTGGGGCAGATTAGCAGCACATTGTCCGATTCGACCACAATCATGTCTTTCATCCCGCGCAGCACGGCGAGGTGTCCTTCCGGAAGCACCACCACGTTGCCTTCGCTGTCGTAGTATTCGGCTTTGCATTTGAGTGTGGCGTTCTTCTGTTCGTCTTTCTCGCTCAGGTCGTACAGCGAGCCCCATGTGCCGAGGTCGCTCCATCCGAAGTCTGCCTGTTGCACGTGTACCGACTGCGCTTTCTCCATCACCCCGTAGTCGATGCTGATGTTCGGGCAGGTGGGGAATATCTCTTGTATGTAGGCGTCTTCCTCTTCCGTACCCATTTTCTCGGGGTGTGCCATGAAGGTGGTGTGCAGTTCGGGCAGGTATGTCTCGATGGCGTTGGCTATTGTCTTCAGGTTCCATAGGAAGATGCCCGAGTTCCAGAGGAATTCGCTGCTCTCTATGAACACTTTCGCCAGTTCGAGGTTCGGCTTTTCTGTGAATGTCTTGACGCGGTACAGGTCTGCCCAGCCGTCTGCGGGCTGTGCTTTTTGGATGTATCCGTAGCCTGTTTCGGGGCGTGTGGGTTTCATGCCGAGGGTCAGAAGTGTGTTGTGTGCCTGCACGAACTCCAGGCCGTGGCGGATGGTGTCTGCGAATCGCTGTTCCTGCACAATCAGGTGGTCCGACGGGGCGACCACGATGTTCGCCTGCAGGCGCTCGTCATTCTCGAAGTCGGCGGTACGTATGTCCAGACCGTGTTTGCGGCACAGTTGCCCTTTGATATGCATCACGGCGTATTCGATGCACGGTGCCGTGTTCCGGCGAGCGGGTTCGCACAGTATCTGCTCTTTGCTCAGGTCGGGTATCTGGCTGAGTATCATGTCGCGGTACATCACGTTCGTCACGATGACCACGTTCTCTATGGGCACTAACGGACGGAAACGGTCCACTGTCATCTGTATCAGACTCCTGCCTGTGCCGAAGAAGTCAAGGAATTGTTTGGGGCGGTTGTTGCGGATGAAGGGCCAGAAGCGGCTGCCGATGCCGCCTGCCATTATCACGCAGTAGTTGTTCATTGTATGGTCTCCTTATTGGTTATGCTTTTTATGTCTGTCACATATCTGCCGCAAATTTAGTGCCATTTGTCCGAACTGCCAAAACTTTCTGTAAAATATCTTGCCTGTGCCGAAATGTCCGTATTGATTCCGACCGTCCCCATCGGGATTTGCCGCCTTTCGTTATGCCTGTTTTCGGAAGGTCTGTTGCCTCTGTTTCGTCGGTAAGTCGCGTCCGTTTCGCCTGTATGGCGCAGATATTACGTTGGAGTATCGCAAGCATTTCGCCGGTATATCGTGAGCATGTCATCCCTATGGCGCAGATATTACGTTGGAGTATCGCAAGCATTTCGCTGGTATATCGTGAGCATGTCACCGGTATGGCGCTTGTATTTCGTTGAACAATCGCGTGTATTTCGTTGCTATGATGGTGCTTAAACATTGATTCTCTGCATGTTCTCTTTCGTATCGCCGGAACAGAAACGGTCTTATCTCCTGATTTTATGCTTGTTGCATTGGGTCGTTATTGGGTTATTATTGGGTGATTATTGGGTTATTATTGGGTGGTTATTGGCTTGTTAATAGGTTAGTCGGCAGGCATCAAGGGTACCTCACCGTACACTCACCGTACCCTCATTGTGCGGTCCTTTGGCCTCCCTGTTATGCCGGTGTTTTCGGGAGCGTCCGGATGACCCGTCGGACTGCCTCTCTTGCTTGATGAAATAGGGGCTTTTCGGCCGTCTGGCACCTTGGATTGCCAACCGGAATTGCAAAAAAATCCGAAAAAAGAGCAAAAAAAGACGGAAAGTTTTGTTGGTAAAAAAAAATACCTTACTTTTGCGCGATTTTTTATGGGCTTATAGTTGCTAATAACCAGTATGAACACTGTGAATCCTGCTCGAAAACAAAATCGTATCGCCCTTCTCTCACGGCTCCTGATAGCCGTGGTGATGCTCATTCCGGCTGGTTTTGCGTCGGCGCAGTCCCTCGTGGGCGAACCTGCGCGCGCGGCTGAGAATTCGGCGATTGACCGATGTGATATCATTCAGAAGACCTTCAACTACCCCTATTATTACTGCGAATGTGCGCAGGACAATACGGTGGAGTTCCATTTCGGTCTTGATACGGTCATTACCGACACCCTCTGGTTCTCCGCCACCGTTTCGGAACTGAAGCACGGTATGTCCGCCTACTGGTTCTCCGACAAGCCCGTCCACCTCGAACTGTATGCCCTCTGTTCCTCCACGCAACCCACCTTTACGATGAACGTCGGAGCCAACACGATGCGCGACATTGACGTGGATTTCATCAACAACAAGCTCGCCGAGATGGGCGACCTTGCCGAACTGGCGGAAACGGTTGTCAGGCCCCACTTGCGCGTGTATCCTCTCAAGGGAGGGCAGGGGCGTGTCCTCGCTTTCGCCTATGACGAGGGACCGCATTCCACTTGTGAAGACATCTTCCCTGTCAAGAACGGGATGACCTATATCACCAACCACGATGAGGACATCTACGCATGGCTGCCCGCAGATATGCGCAAGGACCAGCAGATGTTCGTCCAGTGGCAGCAGAAGTTCAACCTCCCCTGCGAGATGGAGTTCCTGCGCGGCACGTGCAGCGATCCGGAACTGATTTGCAAGCGCACGATGAGCGACTCCACCAAACTCTTCTTCCCCGACACCGCAATTGTCAATAAGGCAAAAGCGGCGGGTGACACGCTCTTCTTCCGCTTCCGGCACAATGCCGAGGATGTGGGACGCGTACGCTTCCGTTACAATATCAAGTGGATGGAATCAGAGATGGACACCACGTTCTGCGAGGGGATGACGCTTGAACTCGCTGATACAGTACTGAAGGAAACCACCGACTATTCGGGCGACACCGTATGGCGCTGCCTTGACACGGTGGATATCTACACCTACCACGTCCATGTGAAGCAACCCAAGCTGAAGCACGACACGCTGTGGATTTACAAGTCCGACCTGCCGATGTACTACCAGAAGACATACTATGTCGATCGGATGGGGCAGCATGATGTCTATATCCGCCGCAAGAACACCTGCACCAAGCATATCCTCCTGCAGGTCATTGACAAGGACGGCGATGCGCTGGACGAGACTTCCGCGCCGGTTGCGCCACGCAAGATTCTGCAAAACGGTACCTTATATATAATAAACGACAACAAACGCTATACCGTCCTCGGTACCGAACAGAAAAACGAATAAAGTCTGTTACATTTCGCCCGAATGGGATATAAAGGAATATAAAAGCCGGAACGGCAGGTGATCTGACAACTCAAAAAAGAGAAATAAACCTTAATTAACTAACTTTTAATAACTAAAACAACAATCAAAATGAAAAAACTGCTCCTAATTCTGATGGCAGCATCTTTGACCCTCACTGGGTATGCTGCGGGAATGGGTGATGGTTCGTCCAAGGCGAATGCCATCGAGTTTGATTGGGTCAACGGTAACACGCAGGATGCCAACACTTCCTTGTGGTACGTTGTTACAATGGCAGACCGGCTCAAGGCTGTGGAAGACCCAAACATCGCCCTCTATCTGACCAACCTCTCGTCATCTGCTGCTGATGTCAACATCGCGGCTATTCTTGCAGGTGAAGAGGAAACGCGTAGTTACACCATCGCTGGTAACGGAAGCAAGACGTGGAACTCCTCCGCTTCGATGCTTGTCAAGATGGGCTATGACGACATGTTCGTCAAGCTGACAACCACGCAGAAGATTCATCTTTCCGCTAAGATCTATGAAGGTTCGTTTGCCGATGACGCTTGCCTTAAGGCGAGTGCTTACGACTACGCCGATCATACTCTCACGGCGGGTACGAAATGGTATGCTATCGACCTCAAGACACTCCGCGACAACAAGCAGGGTCTCGAGATTACCTACGGTGCCAACAACGGTACGTCCAAGATTGTCTCGATGATTAGTACCGACTGCCCCAGCACGGGTCTCGCCGGTCTGAAGAGTTCGATTCCTAACAAGAAAGAGCGCGTGCACGAGATTTCTGCTGCTCTCGTTCAGAGCATGAATGAATCGACTGTTTACCTCAAAGTGGAAAACAGCAAGCAGGTTTCTGTAAAGACGAAAGTTACTCAACTGCCCACTGAGGAGATTGATTTCTCGAATCCCGCAGCTTATGACCTCAACGCGAGTGCTCCTGTGGTTATTGGAGCAACCGCTTCTGTATTCCGTGTGGCTCTTGCTGACCTCCTTCCCAATGCGAAGAAGGGTGACAAGAACTTGGAGCCCCAAATCACTTTCAACAACGAGTCGAACGGCACTGCCGCTAACGTGAAGGTTGAAATCGCGTTCAAGAATGACGCGGTGGACGACTACAAGACTGTTAACGTTATCACCAAACAGGAAACCGTTGTAGAGGGTGAGTCCTTCTTCATGGATTTCGCACGTAACTTGCTCGAGTCTCTTGATGTTGAGAACTGCAAGTACGTTTATATCCGCATCACTGCTGATCAGGATATGTTCGCTTCTGCACGCCTCAAACACATGCGCGAAGGTAATGCCTGCAACGCTGCGCAGAGCATCAACTGGAACGAGGTAATCTATCTGGATGTTCAGGTGGATGATGAGAACGCTACAGCTTGGTATGCCATCGACATCACCGAACCAAAGTCGCTCAAGAAAGACCTCACAGTTACCATCACCAACCGTGGTGAGGCTGCTGCTGAAGTGAAAGCCGAAGTGGCGTTCGAATGCCCCTATCTGGATCTTCAGACCGTTACGCGCACACTCGCTGTCGGTGAAGCCAAATCCAAGAAGATCAACTATTCGTCCATCGCCACCCTTGGCTCGAACGTGGTTTATGTAGGTGTTACCACCACCCAGTCCGTCAAGGTTGAGGTTGTTCCTTCTGATGCCGTTAAGAAAGACGCTTCTGAAGTAACGTGCGTTCTTGCTGATGCCGTTCCTTTCAACTGGGAGGAGGGTCACAAGCAGGCTGCCGGTGCCACCGTTTGGTACAGCGTTCCCGCTGACAACATCATCGGTGCCGACTATATCCCCGAAATCGTTATCACCAACGAAGGCGACAAGACACTCACCATCAAGGGTGAACTCAGCACAGAGTGCCCGGATGAGTATGAGAACCAGGCACGTACTCTCACTATCGGTGCCAATGGTACCTATAAGAAAGAAATCGCGCAGGATCTCGTGAAGAACCTCAAAACCGGTGACGTATTCTACATCAAACTCAACGGTAATCAGGACTTCAGCTTCAGTCTTAACAAGAAGATTGCGAACGAAGGTGCCAACTGCGCGAAAGCCATTCCGTTCAACTGGACTACCGGTCACAACCAGGAAGCTGACGTTACCCTCTGGTACGTTATCGACCTGACCACTATCCAGAACACGAAGGGTAAGAAAGTGCATCTGACCATCAAGAACCTCACCGGCAAGGATGCTACTGTTGACGGTCTGTTCGCTCCCGAGTGCCCCTGCGCTACTCCGCAAGGTCAGGCTATCACTCTCAAAGGCAATCAGGTTCGTGAGAAAGACCTTGCCCGCTCGACATTCCTCGCCTTTGGCGAAAAGGTTTATGTCCGTCTGACCGGCACGCAGAAGTTCCACTTCGAGGCAAGCATCGTGGATGCTGATCCGTTCACTCCTATCACCGCTTGCTCCGAGGCTACCGATGTGACCGTGGGTAAGCTCTATACCAAAACAGGCGACAACGCTTGGTACAGACTCAAGATTTCGGATGTGGTTAATGCCGAACTCGCTCCGCGTATCAGCGTTATCAACGGCGCTGCCGCTCAAGGCATCAAGGCTTCTATCGCGTACGAATGCCCCGTTACCGAGGAGATGATGAGTACTTCCCGCTCCTTCGCCGCCAACCAGACTCTCGCCAAGACCATTGAGCAGAGCATGGTTAACCAGATTGCTTCCAAGTACGAGTATGTTTACGTCCTCGTGGAAGGCACGAAGGACTATCAGTTCCGTATTGATATGGTCGATCCCAACACCGGTGTTGACTGCCTGCACGCTGTAGAGATTAAGAACGGCAAGGTTAATCACCATGAAGCAGGCAAGACCCTGTGGTACAAGCTCAACGTGGCTGACCTCCTCGCCAATCACGCCAACGACAAACTCATCTTCAGCCTTACCAACACCAACGGTGTGGCAGGCAACGTTCACGGTGCCGCCTTCACAGACTGCGAAGGTGAGGAACTCATTGCCGGCAACGCTACTATCGGCAAGAATGCCAAGAGAGAGAAAGCCGTCATGGTTGAAGCCCTGATGGGTCTCAACACGCAGTGGCTCTATCTGCAACTCACTCCCGCGCAGGCTCAGGATCTGCTGATGACCATTGTAGCCCGTCAGAAACTTGATCCCGCTATCACCGCTTGCGAGGATGCCAAGCATTTCGCTATCAATACTGACTACAACCAGAATGCCGGCGAATCCGTATGGTATCAGATCAACCTCAAGGAAATCCGCGAGAACACTACCGGCGATGCCACCCTTACCGTTACCAACCTCTCTGCCGAGGATCTTGTAGCGAAAGCCGAACTGGCATGGGTTTGCCCCGTTGAGTATGAGATGACCGAGAAGAGTCAGGCCGTGAAGGCTAATGACACCTATACCCGCGTCTTCAGCCGCGAGATGCTCAACTCAGCCGAAGGCAAGGATATCGTTTATATCCGCGTCACCTCCGACAAACAAATGAAGTTCCGCGTGGATATGCACCTCAGCAAGGGTGACGAGTGCGCCAACCCCATCGAGTTCGACTGGGTGAATGGTAACACCAACCCTGAAGGCGTCTGCCTCTGGTACAACGTGGCTATGCTTGAGAATAAAGTGATTGACGGTAAGGACACCGCTGTCCTCCGTATCCCCGAAGGCAACGACCTCCGTCTCCACATCCTCAACCTCAGCGACAAAGAGGTATCGGCAAGCGCTGACCTCCGCTTCGAGTGCAAGGAGCATTCGCTCGGTGACGGACAATACACGTTCAAACCCGGCGAGGAGAAGACCAAGGATATCGACCGTGACCTCATCGTTTCGGTTAATCCCACCTCTCTCGTGGTTAACTTCTGCACACCGAAGTCCTCGATGTACATCTGGGCAGAACTCATCCCCGAGATGCCCGACAGCATTTGCTTCCAGGATGTGAAACTCACACTCTGCGACGGCGAGGAATATGAAGACGTGGTTACTACTACTGTTATCAAGCACACCATTGATGCCAACGACGCGACCACTCTCGCTTGGAACGATACCGTTCAGGTACGCGTAGGTACTATCCTTGTTGACTCCATCTACCGCTTCACGGTTGTTCCGATGGTGGCTCCCTCTGTAGTGGACTACAACACTGTTCCCGAAGAGTCGAAGATCGTTGCCAAGGTTGGCGAGAAACTTGACTACTCCAAACTTGAGGCTTATCTCGTTAAGTATTACACCGACCTCACCACCGCTTACGATTCTCTCGCTGACTATGCGGCTATTGTATGGGAGGCTGTGAATCCCGAGACAAACGCTTTCGACGATATTGACAATATCCCCGCACTGAATGCCAATCTCACTTCGGATATCAAGAACGTCGTGCTGGCTTATACGGTTGGTACCGTCTGCGGCTCCGAAATCAGCGACACCATCGGTGTTACCGTTGAGAAGGGTTGCGAGGACATCACCGACATCTCGGCTCTGACTATCAACTGGCCGATGGCATTCTGCGGAATGAAGTACGATGTTGCTGCGGTTATCGCGCAAATCAAGGCCGGTTCTGCCGAAAAGGTTACCGTTTACTATAACGATGCCGAGTACAAGGACGAGGTAATGAAAGATGGTGACAACGTGAAGTTCTATGCGAAGGTTACCAACGATTGTGGTGCCGAATCCAAGTCAGCAGACTTCACAACTACCGTTATCACCGCCGACGGACTGGACGATCAGGTAACCACACTGCCTCTCAGCGATCCGTTTGCTACTGACAAGATTGCCAACCGTATCCTCCTTGTAGATGTCAATGCCATCAACGCCGGTAACTACGGTTTGACCATGCCCCTGTATTATGACACCGATAATATGGTTACATGGTACAGAATGGTAGGCACAACACCCGATCGCGACAATGACGTACTTGTTCAGAAGGGCGGTTACTACCTGACTACCGACAACGACAATCTTGAGAGCGGTGCGTACTACGCTGTAATCGTGAAGGACAATGCCGCAGCCGGCGAGTGCGACGGTATCTGGCGTACTATTGTTTACAGCGTGGCGAAACCCGCTTCCGTAAGCAAGCGTATGATTGACGGTAAACTCTATATCATTACCGAAGACAACGTTATGTATGACGCACAAGGTCAGAAAGTACAATAATAACAGAGGAGACCTAAAACAATGAAAAAGACATTATTTATAATCGCATCTCTGCTTGTGACCGCTTATTGCGTGGCAGACGATGTAGTGGTAGGTAATCACGCCAAGCGTGACAAGAACCTCCAAGAACAGGCAGTTGATCCCGGCAAAGGGTATCAATTCCAATCCGGAGATACCATCATTATCTCCAAGGACGTGAAACACTACCTCACCGGTGAGGAACCCTCCGAATGGGTATATTATGTACGCCATATCGTAGGTCAGGTGGGTGGCAAGCGCTTCCCCGAAGGTATCCTCGTAGCGGGTATCAACTCATGGGTCGGACCCGATGGTCTGTTCCTTGTAGGCGCATCCAAACAGTCTCCCGCAGCCGTTGACAAACAGGCTCGTGACCGTGACAAGGTGGAAGCCCGCCGCGAGGAGCTCCGCAACATGGACAAGGCTCATCGTGATGCTATCGAGCAGGATGCCAAACGCAACGATATGAAGGTGCTTGAGCGTGACAACAAGCCCGCAGAGCGCGTTCGTCAGCCCGAGGAGCAGCAGGAGACCCGTCCCGCTATCCGTGAGGAGCAACCCGTTCAGGCTAATCCCGCTGTGGTTGAGGAAGCTCCTACACAGCAGGTGCTCACCGTCGAAGAGGAGAAACCCGTTGAGAACGACACGACCATCAAGCGTCAGATTGACCGCTTCACTATTGGTCTGCGCGGCGGTGTGGCTTCCTTGCTCCACAATCCCGTGGCGGCTGCCAACGGCAACTGGAAACCCGGCTTTGACGTGCTGCTCGACCTCCAATATGCCCACTACTGGCAGAAAGGTGAAAAGCCCTCGTATGGTATCCTGACCGGACTCTCCGCAGGTTATGTACGCAGCGGCGTTACTTCCGAGGTCGCTTATAACATTCCTTCTGACGGTAAGTTGAGCTATGACATCAACGTGAAAGCTCGTGAGTACGACGGTGCTGTATTGCTCGAAGTACCCGTTATGTTCTCGATGATTACCAACAGCGGTCTGTTCTTCAACGTTGGTCCCCGCTTCCAACTGCCTGTGTTCAACCATTACACACAGAAGGTTATGGATGCGAACGGTGCCAATATTGAGGCTCTGTTTGTGAACGAGGGTGTAAAGGTTCCCGATGAGATTGTTACGGGTCGTGTTGCCACCACTTCCGGCGTTAAGCAGGAAATGAGCAAGTTCAACCTGCTCCTCGGTGCCGAACTCGGCTACGAGTGGCGTCTGAAGAACAACAACGCGTTCGGTGTAGGCGTTTATGCCAGCTATGGTCTCTTCTCGCTCTACAACCACACCGCTGCCGGTCAGTTGGTTGACGTTACCGCTCCTACCGCTTCTTCTGTAGGTAAGGTTGATTTCAACTCCATCACCTCCACCTTCACGCAGGGTAACGGCTTCAAGTTCGGTGCGAACAACGGTTTGGACTTCTTCGACTGCGGTCTCAAGCTCAACTACAGCTTCAACTTCGTAAAACAGTAAACCGAACTTTCTGAAGAATCAGAATTCGTTGATTTACGGATAATCGGGAGTTGCCTGACACTCAATGTCAGGCAACTCTTTTCTTAAAACCTTCAACTATAAACTTTCAACTTTCGAACTTCTTTCAACTTATCAACTATAATCTGTAACTTTTTCCATATTCTCTTGTGTATGTCGGAATTTCAGCGTATTTTTGCGCGTTTTTTGCAGTTTAATTGTATTTTAGACAGGTTTCGACAGTGAACCGCATAATTTTCTCTTTGCTTTCAAGCAGTTCGTCGGTGTTCCATATCCGTCCGTTGCGGATGCTTCTTTTGGCGTTGGTAACGGGTTGTATGGTGCTTTCTTCATTTGCGCAAAGTTCCTGTGGTGAGGCCATCCGTGTTTCTACCGGTGTGAATGAGTATGTCCGCCGTACGGGTGTCACTTGGTACACCGCCTATACGTATGACCTTCCGGTACACGTGGCTTACATCCCTGATGACCCGGGTGCGATGGACACACTCACTGCCAACATTGATTTCGCTTGCGACGGACCGCTGGACCGCGACATAGCTGATGCCATCGGAGAACCCGGCGATGATTCGTACGTGGAGTTGCCCATCGAGCGCGGATTCAAGAAAACAAAAATCGACGGCAAAGTCGCGTACGTGCTGGACATAGAGGCCCGCTACCGCAATATTATGGCGGGCGGCGGTATCACCCGCAACGTGCAGGCATGGGTGATGATTGACGTGCCTTCCGCTGGTTCGCTCACTATCCAGCCCGACCTCAACTCACGTGAATGTCTCAATAATACCGAGATAATCTCCCTTCCGAAGACCGTGCAGGTGCAGGCGGATGACGCAGAGTCGGTTCTGATGCTGCCTTTCAGTCTTTGGAAAGAGGATAGTGTGCGTTTCGTATGGAGCGGATTGCATGAACCGCTTGATGTGTGGATTGCCAAGCAGGACTGCCATTTCGTTCCGAGTGAGTCGGACGAGAATTTCCTCGGTCACCGCACCATACGTCCTGAGGACACATGGAAACTGACCATCGACTCCATTGACGACCTCATCGGCGAATGGACCAACGGCGGTATGTACTATGTCAAGTTCATCTCCAAGGAGGCGGCGGAACTCAAGATTGAAATCGTGCCGGAGAAGGAAGTGGACGGCACGCGTCTGCGTTATGACCGCCCCGAGAAAGTCAAACGCGGAGGCAGTGACCTGTTCTACTTCACCACCAAATGGGGTGCCACACGTCTGACCACCCCAACGAAGCATATCTGTACGGTCTTCTTTGGCACCGGTCCGGAGATTGACCCCGCCAATCCCGCCACATATTTTGACTCCCTTCGGATGGACGTGGCGGAGGACGGTTCCCACTATCTGGAGTTCTCCGACACCGAAATGGCGGAATGGATTAACGCCCGTTCCCGCGACACATACGTCTATATGCGGCTCGTCACGGCGCGGTCCACCACGCTCACCGCCACCCCATGGACCGACGGAGACGAGTGCGCCGTCAGCAAGTCATGGCAGTTGCGCTCCGGCAGGAAGATTCAGTTCGACGGAAGCAAGTACCTCGAAAACTACATCTATCGTATGCGCTATGCCGACTGGAAAGGATACGATATTGAGGTGGAGCGTACCGACAATACAAAGAAACAGCTTGACGTGGGTATGTGGAAAGCGTGTCCTACAACCAAACCGACCAAAACGCTTTGTGTCAGCAAAACGTACAAATCCACTTCCGATGCCACATCATGGACAATTGAACAGACGGATGTGGACAAATGGGGCGTAGGCAGCCCTCCGGCGGACGGAGTGTTCTATTACTGGAACTTCAATTTCTACAAGGCATCCTCCGCCATCATTTTCACCTCCGGCAAACCCGAGGAGGTCGAGCCCGAGGAACCCGACTGCGAGGTGAGAATTACCGCCCGCCCCCAGACCGAACTGACGGGAACCGTCAAGATAACAGTGGAATAACGGAACGGAATGTCGGTATAACGAAATATCGAAAACAATGCAATTACGAACCATCAGGAAACCTGACACGATATGAAAAGATACATTTTTATAGTTTCTCTCTTCTTCGCCCTCTGTCTGCCTGCTATGGCACAGACCGAAACCGTCGCGCGTTGCGGACAGATTGTCACACTCACTGCGGAACCCGCTGAAGGATTCTATTTTCTCCGTTGGTCGGACGGAGTGACCGACAACCCCCGCGAGATAGAGATTTCGTCCGAAACAACCGTCACCGATTTCGTAGCCATCTTCGGAGGTATGGAGTTCACTGTTACCGTACGTGTCAAGAATGAAGGTACCGGTGATGTTGACCAGTCGGAATACACCGCGCAGGCGGGTGAGACCATCACCCTCGGTGCTGTTGAGTCCGACCCTTGTTATCAGTTCGACCACTGGGAGGATGCCGATGGCAATTCCATCTCCACTCAGAAGACATTTGTTTACACCATCGTCAAGGAGACGACCGTTTATGCCGTTTTCGTTGACCGTGAGTTCAAAATCAAAGCCACTGCCGAACACGGCACCGTGGACATTCAGGTACAATAATTCCGTAAATGCTCACTAACTTGCCTAGACGGCTTATCATATTCTTTCTGCTGCTCCTCTCTGTGTGCGCTATGCGTGCCGAAGAGTGGATGCGTAACGGGCTGCACTGCGGGCAGATAGTCATTCTTACCGCCACACCCGAACCCGACTACCGCTTCTCCTCCTGGTCGGACGGTAACACCGACAACCCCCGCCGTGTCGAAGTGACGCAGGCGATGGAACTGCGGGCTCTTTTCATTTCCGCTTGCGATGCGCAGTATATACTGCCTGTTGATTATCTGTTCGGGCAGATGTATGTTCTCAACCGTAACCGGCTCAAGGAATTGGGGTACGAGCCCACGGCAGCCGAAGTGCGTTGGTATCGTGTGGTGGGTGAGATAGACAACGTGGTTGCTGACGGCGGTGATGATGTCCTTGTCGCTACCGGCTATTACCTTTCCCGCGAGGGGCTTCCGGGGGGGCAGTACTACGTCCAATGCACCTTCCCCAATCCCGAGTCCGATCGGTGCGACATTGTGCTGCGCAGTCAGGTCTGTCGCATATCGCTGACGGGTCTCACGGACGCGGAAGGAGCGAATTTGCGGCTTGTGCCCAACGTGGCGGACAAGGGGCAGACGCTCACTCTCACGGGTATGCCCGTCACCGAGCAGGCGGTTGTTTCCGTCTTTGATATGAGCGGACGGCTCTTGCTGCGTACCTTGTCAGATGCAACCGAAACGATGACGCTCACCGCACAGGCGGCGTCAGGATGCTATCTCGTTCACGTCAAGACATCACGCCTTGACCAGACAATGCTCTATATAGTTCGTTAGACCGTGAAAAAAGCCTTTCTTACCATACTTGTTCTCTCGCTTGTCCTTCCCCTGTTTTCACAAGGGCGAAGCGGTTTGCAGGTAGGCTTGGAGGTCGGAACCAACCTCCGTTTCGGTAGCGGTGTCTCCCCTCGTCCGGGTGCTGATGCGGGGGCTGATTTGCGCTATGTGTTCCTTGCTCCGGTCGGTTATGCATCGCGCGTAGGATTTCAGGTGGGGGCGGGATTGGGTTATCAGACCTCCTATCAGCGTTCCTCTGTATCTTCGCAGGCTGATATTACTGCCTATTCAACGGTTGCGGACGGCTCGGTTGTTCCCGTTCCTATCCGTTACACCGTTTCTGCCGATGCGGTTTATCAGGACAAGCAGTGGAAACTGACAGTTCCCCTCCTTCTCGCTTTCCGTTTCGGCGCGTTTGCCCTTGACCTCGGTCCCCGTTTCGCTATGGGCATCAGCCCGGTTCGCTCACTCGCTTTCAGCAACGGAACAGTGGATGCCTATCTTGTGGATTACGATGTGCATATAACCGATGACCCGTCCATAGGCGTTTTCCCCGCCGATGGTCAGTCCGTCGAAGGCGCATCCGGCACGCCCTTCGCCCTCTCCGGCGTGATGGCACTTGGCTATGAATGGCATTTGGGACGGAACGGTATGTCGCCCAGCCGTTACAACTCGCCCTACGCGTTGGAGGCGACCGAACGTTTCGTCACTCTCCAGTTCTTCGCCGAATATCCGTTCTGGCAGAGTTCGCAAGCCGCGATGCCCGATGTCAGTCTGTCGGCTACTGCTTTTCCCGCGCCGCAGATCTCCCTGCCCGCTCTTGCCAAACCCGTCACCTTCGGCGTGCGCGTGGCATACACCATCTTCCCGGGTTCGGATCAGCGGTATCGCTGCTACTGCTTCAAGTAAGAGGGGCTTTTTACGGAGTTGACCGTTCCTTTTGTTTTCATCCGGCTCGGTTCCGCGATATAAAGAATAACCCGATAAACCAAAATAAAACAATCCCTTAATTACTAATTAAACTATGAAAAAACTTTTGATTTCGGCACTCAGCTGTCTTATGATTATTAGTCTGTTCTCTTCCTGTGAGAAGAAAAAGGGTGAAGAACCGACCGATGCGAAAAAGTACTTCAACATCGAAGTTACCGATGTGAGCGCGGCCGGTGCCACTGTTACCTTCACTCCTGTGGATGAAAAGATGACGTATTTGTTCGGCGTAATGCCCGTTGAGAAGTACAACGAGGATTCGATTCGGACAGGATATACCAAGGAATACTTTGAGAATTTAATCAAGGTATATTCTGAATACTATGAGATGAATGTGTATTATGCCGATCTTTTCACAATCGGAGCAAAAGAGTACAAATACAATGATCTCACCCCTGAAACCGAATATGTGGCTGTGGCTCTGGGAATGGACACGGTTTCGTTTGAACTGACCACACCCGTGGTTACGCGCACGTTCAAAACCCTCGCTTGGGAAATGAAAGGAAGTATGACTATCGAGGTTTCCGATATCAGTTCTATCGATGCTGTCGTTACAGTCACACCCTCTGATGCCGGCTTGACTTATCTGTACGCGGTGGTTCCTACTGCCGACTACGATGAGAAGACTATATCCTCGCGCTGGACAAAGGCTTATTTCGACAATATTCTTGAGTACTATTCGTATGTGTATGAGGAAACCTTGTATTATTCCGATCTCTTCTATCAGGGCAAGTATAAGGAGACCTGCGAGGATCTTACCCCCGAAACCAATTATACCGTATATGCTGTGGGAATAGACACTGTTTCATTCCTTATGACAACGCCGATTGCCACGAAAACCTTCAAAACGGCCAAATGGGAAAAGATAGGCGAGAAGGAATTGTCGTTCGACCACGTGGACTTTATGGATGCCGTTGACAATTACGGTTGGTGGCAATTGTTCGGTTATTCTGAAACAACAGACAACACGTTCTACTATATTTCCGTTTCGCCTGCTGAAACCGAAACCGTGGCAGGAAACTATACGATGGAGGATATGGATTTGGATTATACACTGATGGTTCAATATACCATTAACGGAAACGACACCGCTTACAAGCAAATAGATTTCGTGGACGGTCTGTTTGAGGTGAAGGAAACGGAAACGGGTGCCGAAATGGAGGCAGTCGTAAATGGCAGCGACGGGTACGAATACACGCTCCACGTCGTAGGTACATATAGCGAGGACGATGAAGATTACGAGGACTACGTTCCCGCACGCCGCAAGGCTTCCGCCCGCAAAGTGACGGTGAAACGGAACCAAGCCGCCGGCATCAAGAAACTGAACCGCTCAACCCGCTAACCTATGACTCTGACATTCCAAATCAACTACCGCGCCCTTTTCGGACAACGGCTCTGCGTTGTGGAGACGGGCTCCGGTACTTTCGGATGGACCGAACAACACCCCCTCTACCTCAACTGCGAGGGTGAGGACTTCTGGACGGCATCCCTCGTTGTGGAGCAGCCCAAAGGGGAAATATCCTACCATTATGCCATCGCGCTTGACAACGGAGGTTTCCTCTACGAGACAGGAGAAGGACGGCAACTCGCTTGGCAGACAACGGACAAGGATATCGTTCTCCGCGATTTCTGGCGCGCTGAGACAGAGGAGGACGCCTTCCGCACACGCGCTTTCTCGTTCCGTCGTCCCGACCGCCAGCCCGCTATGCGGCATATCGCCCCCAAGAAGGACGAGGCGGTCGTTGTCTTCTCACTTGACCTGCCGCAGATTCTGCCCACGCAGGGTGTGGCGGTACTTGGAAGCGGGTCATCGCTCGGCAACTGGGACAAAGCCAAGAAGCTGTGTCTTACCGACCATTGCTTCCCCGTATGGCAGGGCGCATTGCGCGTTCCGGCGAACGAAGTGGTGGAATACAAATACTGTATCTACGACCTCCAATCGGGCGAAGTGGCGGATATGGAATGGGGTGAGAACCGGCAGATATGGGGTGTGCGCAAAGGCATTACCATCCGCCAGAACGACCGTCTCTTCCGTCGCACGCAGCCCCGTCTCAAGGGTGCCGGTGTGGCTGTGCCCGTATTCTCGCTTCGCACAGAAGAGGGATTCGGCACGGGTGAGTTCCTTGACCTCAAGAAACTTGCCGACTGGGCGGTGCTTACAGGGCAGAAGATGATTCAGACGCTGCCTATCAACGACACCACCATCACCCACACGTTCCTCGACTCCTATCCCTATAAGGCGGTCAGCGTCTTTGCTCTGCACCCCATCTATCTGCACATACCCGCTATGGGCAAACTCACTGCCGCCGCGCAGAAGAAGTACGACAAGCAGAAGGAGGAGTTCAACAGCCTCACGTTTGCCGACTATCCCAACGTCTATGCGGCTAAGATGGACTGGTTCCTGCAGCTCTACAAGAAGGACTACAAGAAACTGGCGGCTACGGATGCCTTCAAGCAGTTCTTCGCCAAGAACGAGGACTGGCTTGTGCCTTACGCAGAGTTCATTGCGAAACGTGACAAGCAGGACAAGGAACTGTATTACTATCTCCAGTTCCACGCTGACAAGCAACTCAGCGAAGCTGTGGCATACGCCCATTCCGTAGGTGTGGCTATCAAAGGCGACATACCTATCGGCATTTCGCCCGAATCGGTGGATGCCGCCTCGCACCCCGAACTGTTTCACCTCGACGCCTCCGCAGGCGCGCCGCCTGACGACTTCTCCATCAGCGGTCAGAACTGGGGCTTCCCCACCTACAACTGGGAGGAGATGGCGAAGGACAACTACGGCTGGTGGCAGCGCCGCTTCCGCAAGATGCAGGACTATTTCGATGCCTACCGTATCGACCATATCCTCGGCTTCTTCCGTATATGGCAGATGCGCCGCACCGACGTGTGGGGACTCTGCGGACACTTCTCGCCCGCTATGCCTTATTCGCTGCAGGACCTCTGGAATATGGGTGTCAAGTTGGACGAAGGCCGTATGACCCTGCCTTATATCCGCTCAACGTTCCTCGGCGATGTCTTCGGTTATGATACGGAGTATGCCAAGCAGCATTTCCTCAATACCAACGACGGGTATGTCTATTGGTTCAAGGACGAATACGACAACCAGGTTAAGGTCCAGACGTATATAGAAAGTCAGTTGGCTCTGCCGCAGGACCGTCGCAACGACCGTTTGGCGGACGATACGCTCAACAACCTGTTGAACGGCTTGCTCTATCTCCACTGCGAAGTACTCTTCGTCCGTGACCAGGCAAATCCCTCACTCCTCCACCCGCGTATCTCCATTTATCAGTCGCACGCTTTCAACGAGCTCTATGACGACCAGAAACAAGTCATTATGGATATCTATAACGACTATTTCTACCGTCGTCATAATCAGTTCTGGCGTGACTCAGCAATGCGCAAACTGCCCTCGCTCATCCACTCCAACGGTATGCTCTGCTGCGGCGAGGACCTCGGTATGGTGCCCGAATGTGTGCCGTCCGTCATGCACGAACTGCATATCCTCAGCCTCGAGATTCAGCGGATGCCCAAAGACCCCAAGCAGACCTTTGCACACCCCGCAGATGCTCCTTACCTGAGTGTCTGCACCACCGGCACACACGATATGAACCCGCTGCGTGCTTGGTGGGAGGAAGACCGCAATGTCACACAGCGTTTCTACAACGAGCAGTTGGGTCGCTGGGGAGATGCCCCTGCGCAAATGACACCCGAGATTGCCGAAGCGGTCATCAACCAGCACATGTACAGTCCCGCTATGTGGGTCATTCTTCCCTTGCAGGACTGGATGGCTATTGACGAGCAGATACGCAAACCGGATGCACAGTCCGAACGTATTAACGTTCCCGCCAACCCGCGGCATTTCTGGAACTACCGGATGCATCTCAAGGTGGAGGATCTGCTCAAGGCGGACGGTTTCAACGCCAAGGTGCGCCGGATGACCGCCGTGCGGTAAAAAAACAGGAATCGTTCTTTGACACGAAGCAGACAGAGGACACGCGAGCGTGCCTTGTCTGTTTCGTGTATAGTATAACGGACATTAAAAGGTTGTTGCTTTTGTGGTATGATTATATGCAAGCCGAAATATGGAATCCTGCTTCTGACGGCGGCATTATGTGCGTCCGTGTCGCTCTGCGCGCAGCATTACCGCGTTGATTACGAAGGCGAAGGGACTCCCGCGGTCGAGATTCGCTATTACGCGGGCGACATATTGCGGGAAGACTACAACGAGCATGCCTCAGTCTCGTTTGCCGAATGTTTTGTCCTCATTTCAGACGAGGAGGACGACATTACCGGCATCACGTTCGCCTATGCAAAGGGAGAGGAATCGGTATATAAGCCGGTTCTGATTGGTGTTGACAGCGTAAACGTGACAGGCTCAAGGGAACTGACGACATGGACCAAGAACAACCGCAACAAATCCCATCCGGGGCATTTCCTTTACCCATACGTCAAGACGGGACTCGAAGTGGGAATCTATCGCGACACGCTTGTTATTCAGGGACAGTTGCGCGGCGCAACGCTTACCATCAGCCTCTTCCTCGAGCAGCGAGTGGCACGTTTCCACGAAGTCTATATTGACAAGGGCGAGACATACACGTTTCAGGGGGAGCAACTTTCCGTTTCAGGTAGGTACATCCGGGAAACCGATGTGCTTGACCTTGTCGTTGTTGAGCCGTGCGAAGTGCATATTGAGGCATCCGAAACCTTCTTGCATGAACCTGGCACGGTCCAACTCAACGCCGACCGAGCAGGCGACTACTACGAGTGGACTGGCTACGGACTGGATGACCCTGCCATCCGCAACCCGAAAGCCACCATTGACACGGACGGCGAAAAAGAATACACGATGGAACTTACCGCTTTCACGGAAACAGGACCTAACCTCGCCCCGAACGGAAATTTTGAAGGAGGATACACTGGCTTTGAGACGGACTACAGTGCCATCAGTAATCCCCTCTTCTTTATCTATTTCAAGGGGTACGAAAATATCTACATAAAGGGGGCAGGGCATTATTCGCTCGTGGTATATCCTAACCAGGTTAACGGACCGTGGCCTCTATGCAAGTACGACGGGTATATGATGGTCATCGACGGTCATTATATAGCCAACAACCGTGTCTATGCCTCGTATGTCAATGTCGAACCGCATACTTGGTATGCCTTTTCGGTTGATGTAGCCAGCGTATCGAACATAGTCACCAATCAGCCTAAACTGCAATTCTATATCAATGACCAGACTCTCGGCGACAGCCATGTGCCGAATACCACTGCTTGCGACTGGAAGAAACTATATACAATTTGGTATTCCGGCGAGACGGCAGGTTCCATACCCATTATCCTGCGCAACACGCAGACTGCCTCAGGGGGTAACGACTTCGCTATTGACAACCTCTCTTTCCGCAAGCTCTGCCGCGCTACCGACCGCCATACTATTAAAGCCGATTTCTCTGCTGCTCCCGAATGTGAAGTGAATATTGAGGCTTCCGAAACAGAACTCTGTCATACTGATGAAGTGCAACTCACCACAGACAGGGAAGCCGACTACTACCTCTGGCGCGGATACGGACTTAACGACACCACCATCCGCAACCCTGTAGCCGCCCTTGACCAACGGGGCGACTACACCTACGAAGTCACCGTCAAGAGTTACACCGAGTACGGCGACAACCTCATCACCAATGGCGATTTTGAGATGGGCGATGCCGGCTTCATCTCCGATTATAAGTATTCCCCCTACAATGAAGAGAATATGGGGCATGGTATATCCCCGGGCAGATACAGTATTGTTGACTACCCGATGCAGGTCAACTGGCCGTGGGCTGCTTGTACCTATGACGGAAAGATGATGGTGGTGGACGGCAAGAACGACAACAAAAACAACGATGTCTTCCGTACCGAGGTGGACGTGAAACCGGACACGTGGTATGCCTTCTCCTGCGAAGTGGCCACCGTTTCTGATTCCTATAGTTTATGGGATGTGGCTTCCTTGCAATTCTATATCAATGGCATCGTGTTTAGTGAAATCCACCACCCCGATACAGCACACGTCACCGGATATGGAGCTGGTTATCGTGTCTGCCGTTGGAAAAAAATATACCAGCTGTGGTATAGCGATGACAATTCCCATATCGTAATCTCCTTGCAAGACCATAACGGTGTGTCCAGCGGAAACGACTTCGCTGTGGACAACCTCCGCTTTATGCCTGTATGCGAAGCATCCGACACCATCCATATCCACGTCAATACCAATGCGCAGGACACGGTGTATCGGACCTTCACCGCCTGCGGCAGTTATATGTGGCACGACAAGGAATATAAAGAGTCCGGCACCTACCTGTGGACAGGCAAAACCACAGCGGGCTGCGACAGCGTGGAGCAACTCTCTTTGACTATTGCCCGTCCGAAGACCGTTGAACTTGCCGACACAGCCTGCGTCTCCTATACGTGGCACGGGCGGACCTATACCGAGTCCGGCGAATATACCTGGGAAACGCAAACCGTCCTCGGCTGCGACAGTGTGGAAACATTGACGCTGACCATCCAACCTTCCTATCTCATACCCGATACCGTTACTGCCTGTGACACGTATATGTGGCAGGGTGATACTTATACCCGTTCCGGCGACTACCGTAAGGACTATCGGACGGTTCATGGCTGCGACAGTGTGCTTACCTTGAACCTGACTGTCAATTACAGGGGAGAAGAGGAGGAACAGATGATTGAGTACAAGGAGTATGCGTGGAAGGGACAGAACTACACCGCTTCGGGCGACTATCAGTTCGACACCCTCACCACCCACGGCTGCGACAGCCTCATCACTCTTCATCTCACTATTGTCGATACGCCTTTTGTCGCCTCCTTACTGCCCGTAGCCGACCTCTGCGCCGATGACTATAATGTGGCTCTTGAGTACACCCTCTCCAATGTCCTCCTGTCGCCGCAAAGTCTGGACGTGACGTTCAGCAACAGCCGTTTCTCCGATATCCGGTCGGAAGATGTAAGCGGCACGATACTCGTTCCCGTACCCGACAGCATCCGTCCCGATTACTACAGCGGGCTGCTTGCCATCCGCTACAAGTCCTACGTGCAGGAGATGCCTTTCTCGTTCCTTGTGCGCTATCCGTCCACGGTCATCGGACAGAAATGGAACAACGTCCTCGCGCTCAAGAACAGCCGCTACAACGGCGGATACCTGTGGGATGCCTACCGCTGGTACGTGGATAATACCGAACTGGCAGGCGAAACGCAGTCCTTCATCTATTGCGGGGTAGGGAAGACTCTCCTGATGGGACATCCTTATCACGCTTCCTTGCGCAGGGTAGGGGAAGACTACTTTATCCCCACCTGCCCAATCATCCCCGTGCCGCACGAGGATGCGCAACCCATTCCCACTTTCTTCCAGCCCGGACAACACGTTGCCATACGCCGCGACGGACAGGACGTTACGGTGACGTTCTACGATATGGTCGGGCGGGTCATTGTGAGCGGAACGGAGGTCGATGCGCCGTCCGTGCCGGGCGTGTATATGCTTGAAGCAGACGGTCAAATCCAAAAAACGATAGTCAGATGAGCCTCTTTGCCACCATACTGCTTGCCGTCCATTCGTTCGCCTTGTGGTGCGACTTTGGGTTTCATTGGGAGGCGTTCACCTCTCCCCGCCCCAGCATAGAGCAGACCATATCTTCCATCGGAGGCGCGGGTGCCACGCTCGGTCTCGGCTACCGCTATGAGGATAACGGATTCCTTATGCAGCTCGGCCCGGAAATTGGCTATCGGTACAGTCTTCTGAGGCAGAGCGATTTCTCTGACCAGTTCAGGATGCGCGACACGGAATGGGAACCGATGCTGATGTATTTCGATTTCTCCTCCATCCGCGAACACCATCGGCAGGTGCAGGCGGATATGGCTTTCCTTGTCGGTTACGAAACGAAGTTCCGTCTCTATTTTTTGGGCGGTCCCCGCCTGGGATACGTCTTTTACCAGCCTACCTCTGTCACGTCGGTAGTGACGACGCGCGGACGGTATGATGAGTTCATCGGCATAGACGGCGACGGTCTGTTCGAGAACATGCCCGACCATTTCTTTGACACGCAGAAACGGACGTATGCGACCCGTTACCTGCCCGCACCCAAAATGTCCGTTTCGTTGGAGGCGGGTTACCGCTTCCCGCTCAACAGCCGCACCCCTTACTCGCGTTTCTCGCTGGCGGTGGCGTTGTTCGCGGACTACGGTATGCTGTTTACGGGGGACAACAGAACCGACATAAAGGCGGCAACCTATCCCAATGACCCTGTCAAGCCGGAGTTCTATCCGTACGCCAACCCGTTCCTCTACAGAGGTGTTGACAATTCGTTTGTAGGGAACGCACTCGTCGGTATCAAACTGACGTTCCTCTTCTCCGCGTCCCGCTCCTTCCCCTGCTTCTGCCTGTAGCCTCTGTTATGCGCGGCGAGCGTGCCTGCGGCCGGATAAGGGGTAGATTATACAAACATACTGATGTTCCGCTTGATCCAGTGAACAAAAACCGGGTCGGCAAAACGGATATCCTTCCCCTCAATGTCAATCAGTTCTTTTTTCTGTAGGGATTTCTTTACAACCGCCACATTTGCCGAACTGCCGAGTTCGAACTCTTCAATGGTTTCCTTTCGGTTGATCTCACGTGCCTTTCCCGCCATTATCGCACGTAAAAAACGTATCTGGTAGGAAGTCAGTGAACTGATCTGCTCCATAAACAGCGCGTGGTTCTGTTGCAGCAAATCCCGCTTGGCATCCGTCAGTATCTCTTCGGATGCCTCCCCCTCCGTCCGTGTCCACACAAGCCAGCACAGTTGCTGTATGTATGACGAGTTGCCGTCCGTATAGTCGTATATGTCGCTAACCAGTTGCGGGGTTATGTGTCTGCCGGTCTGCTCAAAGCGCGTCTGAATGTACTCCTGCCAGCAGTCAACCGGTATGCGCTCCAGAAACAGCACGTCCCCGAACTTGTAGAACGGATAGCTTCGCAGTCCGAACATATTCGTCAGCAGATGCCGCTTGCTTCCGTAAAGGCAATAGGAGACCGAGTGCTGGTGTTGCCATACGGAACGCAGTCTCTTTTGGAAGGTGAGTGAGTTTCCCATTTCGCCAATCTGCTGGAACTCGTCAATACAGACCACTATACGGATGCCCTTTTCTTTGGCAATCCGCTCCGGCAGATTCAGTACATCCTCTCCGTAATCGGAGGAGACACTCTTCAGCGTCAGGGCGACAGGATTCTGCGGGTCGGTGGACATGGTGACAACCGGCACCAGCGAACTGAGAAAACGCTTGGCGTTTGCGATCCATTCCTCGATACGGGTGGCGGTCTGACGGATAATCTCGGTGGCGAACATGCGGTAGAAATCCTCCTGTGTCCGGACGGAGAAGGCATCCATCCTGACCACACGGACAAGCGTGTTCCCGCTCATCTGTTGCGCCACTTTGTTTACCAGCGATGTCTTTCCCCAGCGCCGAGGGGAGATGATGATGGTGTTGATTCCGCCCTCAAAATTCAAAAGCAGACGCTTGGTTTCCTGCTCGCGGTCGGTAAAATACTCCTGCTCCGCCGCTATTCCATATACAAATGGGGCTTCCATAGATTAAAAAAGTAACAAATCCGCCGCAAAAGTACAACAACAAATACAACTAACAAACAAATTAGTAATAGTTTTGTTAGTAATTGTATAATTACATGTGTAATTCTTTGTATGTATGCCGTTTGTGTGGTGGCAATGTGGCGAACATACAGGTGGTCACATGTCCTGATTACCTTGTCAAGCCGGGGTTCTATCCGTACGCCAACCCGTTCCAACCCCTGCTTCTGCCTGTAGTCCGGGGTAAATTACCTCACTTCTTTCCTGTTTTGGATATTTATAGAGTCCGTGCAGCAAAAAATTATAATAATTTGCGGTATAGACTCTATGATTTTGCATAATTCAATAAAAAGACGTACTTCTCGCCGCAAAACTGAACACCACTTTCGCGAAGGCATATCCCGATACGGAGTTTGCCGTTGTCAATAGGGACAATTACATGGACTTTCTGTCGTAACAGTCAGGAGAAAGACCTGCTTCCACAAGAGAGGACACCGCAAGGAAGGCCGCGCTAACTATATATGGGGTTTCATTTGAGAGTGCAAAGATACGATACGGGGGATTGGCACTTTCCCACTGCTTCTCACTGCTTCCCAATAATGCACAATAAGTCACACTGCTTCCCGCTTTCGCGAAAGACAGTGCAAAGATACGATAGCGGGGATTGGCGTTGTCCCACTGCGTCCCGTTGCATCCCGTTTATACACAATAAGTCCCACTCCGTCCCATTTGACAGTTTCCGGCACTCTTGGGCTGCAGTCTATACCCTTTACATATTTATAGAGGCGTATAGACACAAAAATCTAGCAGTCGCGTTCGGCAAAAAATATACCCCTCCAATCGCGTTCGGCAACAACGCCCTTGGGGGCTATCGCAATGGTCAATATACCGCTTCGCTTAATTGACAGGCGAGTTGTGCCTCCGCTCTCCCCATGCGAAAATAATGATTCCG
>JAGCWE010000062.1 GCA_017962005.1 Paludibacteraceae bacterium
GGCAGGTACGTTCTTCGCCGACCCGGAACAGGGGCTGTATGGCATTGACGGTTTGCAGCAGTTCGCTGCCGCCCACAAAGGCGAGAACATTGCCGCCCTTGTTGTGGACCGTGTCAGCCGCTCGTGGCTCGGCACGATAGGAGGCATATTGGCCATCATCGGTGTGATTGCTGCGCCTATCACCAGTGGGGATACTGCCCTCCGTTCCGCACGGCTCATTGTCGCCGATTTCCTCCATTGGGACCAGAGGCAGGTTATGCGCCGTCTCTCTATCGCGTTGCCGCTCTTCCTCTGCGTGTTCGGAATGGTCTTCGTGGACTTCAATGTCGTTTGGCGGTATTTCTCTTGGACCAACCAGACGCTTGCCGTCTTCACCCTTTGGGCTGGGACGGTCTTCCTCTATCGGCAGGAACACGGCAGTCTGCAAGCAGGGAAAGGATATTCATACGGCTGTCTGATAGCCCTTGTTCCGGCTCTCTTTATGACGATGGTCAGTGTCAGTTACATCTTCATCGCCCCCGAAGGCCTGCAGTTCGCAGCCAAAGGTTTGAGCCTCTACGCTTATCTCATAGCTGCAGCAGTCACCCTTCTGCTCCTGTGCTTGTTTGTCCGTTGGACAAAAAGAGCCGGCAATGACAGACATTAAACATACAAATATTAACATTCTTAACTTTATCATCTATGAAACGAATCGGATTTTTATTGGTATGTCTCTGCTTGCTGACAACGGTACGGGCGGAGAAACTGAGTGTTGAAGTTGAGCGTATCTGGGAGGGCGACTACTGCGCTTTCACCTCGCTTGTTCAGTATAAGGGAATGTATTATTGCACCTTCCGTGAGGCGACAGCCCACCATTTCAATGCTAAGGATTGGACAACGGCGGGACGCATACGCGTGATAGCCTCTAAGAATGGCAGAAAATGGCATTCGGTGGCGGAGTTCAAGGAAGAAGGTATCGATCTGCGCGACCCCAAACTGAATCTGATGCCTGACGGGCGGATGATGCTGCTGTTTGGCGGCGCTTCCGTGGATGAGCAAGGCAAGCGGCATCTGACACCCAAGGTGTGCTTTACGGAAGACGGAAAGACCTACAGTGACATACAACCTCTTGTTCTTGACCAGCGCGTGAACGAAAACAATGAATGGCTGTGGCGCGTGACATGGCACGAAGGAATCGGCTACGGCGTTATCTACGGCAGTCATTTCGCCTTGATGAAGACAACGGACGGCATTCATTACGAACTTGTCACCAACCTGGGTTTGGACCGTTTCCCCAACGAGACAACCGTCCGTTTCCTGTCGGATGGGACAATGACGATGATGGTTCGCACGGAAGAGGGCGACAAACACGGTATGTGGGGTGTGAGCCGTCCGCCTTATACCGAATGGGAATGGACCGAGATGAACCTCATCTTGGGAGGTCCTGACTATCTTGTGCTGAACGACACCACTCTGGCGGTCGGTACACGCTCGCTGTACGGTTCTGAAAAGATGATGATGCTCAAGGGCAAACCGGACGGCAAGTTCGAGGAAGTATGCCTGCTGCCTTCCGGCGGGGATGACAACAGTTACCCCGGTATGCTGGTGGTAGGGAACGAAATCTGGGTGACATACTACTCGCGTCACGCCACCCCGAAAGCTTCCATCAACCTCGCCCGCGTACCCCTCAAATGGTTCCTTACACCTCGTACAAACAAGTATTACGAGAAAAAATGGTAAAAAGGTTTGTACACCTGCCCTTTTGGCAGTACCTTTGCGACTGTGAGTAAAAAACATCCGTATGAAATACGAGAGCCACATCACCCAATCCTCATGCAGTGCAGAGAGTATCTACCGTGTATTGGGCAACCTGAAGAACCTTGAAAGGGTGCGCGGTATGATTCCGCAGGACAAGATACAGGAGTTGGATATTGAAAAGGATTATGTCCGTGTCAAGGTGAACGGACTGGGGCAAAAGATAGGTTTCTTCATTGCGGACAAAGAGGAGAACAAGGTAGTCAAGTACGGCGTGGAGAATAGTCCGATAGCCGTAACGATGTGGGTACAGATGAAGGAAGTGGCTCCCGGGGACACCCGCATCAAACTGACCGTGGATGCCGACATCCCCTTTATGTTCCGGATGATGATGGAGAAGAAACTGCAGGACGGTTTGAACCAGGCTGCCGATATGCTGGCTCAGTTCCCCTATGAGGAATGGGAGAAAGGAGAGCAGGCATGAGAACGCACATCCATCGCGAAGGCAGACGGATGCTGCTCATCACCTACGTCATTGTGGCTGCCATTGACGTAGTAGTGTTTTTCTACACGGTGCCTTGGATTTTCGCCATTGTCTTGCTCTTTTCCTTGCTGGTTGCCATTTTCATCACGTATTTCTTCCGTAATCCGATGCGGGTTATCGAAGTGGATGACCCCAATTATCTGATTGCTCCGGCAGACGGCAGGGTGGTGGTGATAGAGCCTGTTATGGAGAACGAGTATTTCCATGAGGAGCGGCTGCAGGTGAGCATCTTCATGTCTCCCTTTAACGTGCATGCCAACTGGTATCCCATAGAAGGAAAAGTGCTTGTCAGCACGCATCAGAAAGGCCGCCACAAGGGGGCTTGGCTGCCCAAGTCATCTATAGAGAACGAGCGCAGCCTGGTGGTGTTGGAGCACTCAAACGGCATGCAGATAGCGGTCAGACAGGTGGCAGGGGCTATGGCACGGCGTATTGTAACCTACGCCAAACCGGGAATGGAGGTGAAGCGTAACCAGCATTTGGGCTTCATCAAACTGGGGTCGCGTGTGGATATGTACCTGCCTGTCAATACGGAAATTGAAGTGGAGGTAGGCGATCCCGTACACGGCAACGAGACCATTTTGGGAAGACTGCCCGATTAGAACAAAAGACATACAACAGGATAATACTTTTATAATCTATGAATAAATTTGAAGAACTGTTTGCCGCTTATCCTTTCTCGATGAGTGATGAGCAAGTCAGGCAAACCGTAGCGGAGTTGCTGCAGGCACACAAGGCAGAGAACGACAACCGGCAGGTATGGGAACAATGCCTCAGCCAGATTGACCTCACCACGCTTAACGTGGACGACACAACAGAAAAGGTAACCAAGATGGCAACGTGCGTGAATGTGTTTCCGCAGCACTTCCCCCATCTGAGAAACGTGGCAGCCATCTGTGTCTATCCTGCCTTGGTATCGACTGTGAGAGCAACGCTTACCGCCGACGTGGGCATAGCCGCCGTGGCAGGCGGATTCCCTGCCTCACAGACTTTCCTTGAAGTCAAAATAGCGGAAGCCGCCCTTGCTGTCAAGGATGGCGCAACCGAGATAGACATCGTTCTGCCCGTAGGCAAGTTCCTTGAGCAGCGGTACGAGGAGGTGGCTGACGAAATCAGCGAAATCAAAGCCGCCATCGGAAACGCACACCTGAAAGTGATATTGGAAACAGGCGCGCTGCAGTCGGCGGAGAACATCTACCGCGCTTCCATACTGGCAATGGCATCCGGCGCGGATTTCATCAAGACCTCCACCTGCAAGATAGCGGTCAATGCCACCCCTGAGGCAAGTTACGTGATGTGCCGCGCCATACACAATTGGAAGGAGAAAACGGGGCGGAAAGTATGCTTTAAGCCTGCGGGAGGAGTGAGTACCACCGAAGAGGCGGTTGCCCACTACACTATTGTCAAGGAGATACTGGGTCAGGACTGGCTCAACAACCGCAGTTTCCGCTTTGGGGCAAGCCGGCTCGCCAACAACCTGCTCACCTCTATCCAGGGAGAAACAGTCAAGTACTTCTGATTTCACTTAGGCAAGATAGTCCATACCGATTATGTACAAGATAGTCCAAAAACGGTTTTTCTCCCCGCAGGTGGTACAGATAGAGGTGGAAGCCCCCCGTATAGCCCGCGCGCGCAAGGCAGGACATTTCGTCATCGTGCGAGTGGATGCTCGGTCGGAACGTATGCCGCTGACCATATCGGATGCAGATACGGACAGAGGGACGATTACGCTGGTGGTTCAGAACGTGGGTGTGAGCAGTGCCAAACTCTGCCAGAAGGAAGTAGGGGACTGCCTGCACGATGTGGCGGGACCTCTAGGAAAAGCCACGGACATACGCCGTTTCGGGACAGTTGTCTGTGCATGCGGAGGAGTGGGCGCCGCCCCGATGCTCCCTATCGCACAAGCGCTGAAGAAAGCGGGCAACCGCGTCATAACGGTGCTTGCCGCCCGCACGGCGGAACTGATTATCCTCAAGGAAGAACTGGAACAATGCTCCGATGAGGTGATTGTGATGACCGATGATGGCTCAATGGGTCAGAAAGGGGTTGTCACTGTAGGTGTGGAGCAGGTGGCACAACGGGAGAAAGTGGACAAATGCGTTACTATCGGACCTGCCGTTATGATGAAGTTTGTGGCATTAACCACTGCTAAATACGGTATTCCCACCGAAGCGAGCCTGAACACCATTATGGTGGACGGCACAGGGATGTGCGGAGCCTGCCGCGTGACAGTCGGGGGAAAGACACGTTTCGTATGCGTGGACGGTCCGGAGTTTGACGCCCATCAGATAGATTTCGATGAACTGCTCAGCCGCCTTCGCTCATATAAGCCGGAGGAAGCCGCAGCCTATGAACAATACAAACAATCCCAACGTCCGCTGACAGGCAAGGAAAGAGCGGCCATACCGAGGGTCAGAATGCCCGAACTGCCTGCCGGCATACGTGTTCGTTCGCTCCGTCAGGAAGTTAACCAAGGGTTGACTTTCGAGCAGGCTGTGACCGAGGCGCACAGATGCCTCAACTGCAAGAACCCGACTTGTATGGAAGGCTGTCCTGTGCATATCGAAATCCCCCGCTTCATCAAGTATCTGGAGCAGGGCGATGTGAACAAAGCGGCGGCGGTAATCCGCGAGTCCAGTTCCCTGCCTGCTGTATGTGGGCGCGTCTGCCCGCAAGAGAAACAATGCGAGGCGCACTGCATCCACCTCAAGATGGGGCACGAAGCGGTGGCGATTGGCTATCTCGAACGCTTTGCCGCCGATAACGCTACAGACAGCACTATAGAAACAACACCCGTATCTGACAAACCGGACAGAACCAAGATAGCGATAGCAGGCAGCGGCCCAGCGGGACTGAGCTGCGCGGGCGACCTTGCCAGACTGGGATATGATGTAACTGTGTTTGAGGCGCTGCATGAGACGGGCGGGGTACTAAGATACGGAATTCCCGAGTTCCGTCTTCCTAACCGCATCGTGGATACCGAGACAAAGGCATTGCGGAGAATGGGCGTGCGGTTTGAGACAGACACTATTATCGGCAAGACTCTGACAATGCAGGATTTGTACGATATGGGTTACGAGGCCGTCTTTATTGGTTCAGGTGCGGGTTTGCCGCGTTTCATGGGGATAGAGGGCGAGAACCTGAATGGCGTGCTGTCGTGCAACGAATACCTGACGCGTGTCAATCTGATGGACGCATCGGCATCAGACAGCGACACACCAATGCTCTACGGCAAACGTGTCATTGTCATAGGTGGTGGCAACACGGCGATGGACGCTGTTCGTACCGCCAGACGTCTGGGGGCTGAGCGCGCGACGATTGTCTATCGCCGCAGCGAAGAAGAGATGCCCGCACGCATAGAGGAGGTGCGGCACGCCAAGGAGGAGGGCATAGAGTTTCTCACGCTGCACAACCCCATCGCCTACCACGCTGATGAGCAGGGACGGGTCAAAGAGGCGGTGCTGCAGGTAATGACGCTCGGCGAGGCGGACGAATCAGGCAGACGAAGTCCCGTTCCCATAGAGGGAAATACAGTTACCATAGAAACCGATTTGGTCATTGTTGCGGTGGGAGTGTCACCCAATCCGATTATTCCTCAATCAGTGGAAGGGCTGGATGTAAACAGGAAAGGAACGATTGAAGTGAATGAGGAGACCTTGCAGTCATCTATTCCCACCCTGTTTGCAGGAGGCGACATAGTACGTGGAGGCGCCACGGTGATACTGGCTATGTCCGACGGAAGAAAAGCCGCGAAAGCCATTCACGAATACATCCAAAACAAGCATAATAAGAAAGCATAAAACACACCGGTTATGACGAAAGATCTGTATATTGTCCTTATCTACATCATTTTCATCAATGCGGTAACGCTCATTATGTTCTATGTGGACAAGCAGGAGCACAAACGCCACCACCATGCGCATGGCATCAGTTCACACACGTTTCTCACATTCGCCATTTTAGGCGGAAGCATAGGAGAAATATTGGGGATGATTATCTTCCGCCACAAGCGGCATCATAAGGAGTTCAAGGTGCTGCTGCCCATCATACTGACAGCACAAATCATCATCGCCCTTCTGGTATTGAGGATGTATTTCTCGACGGAAGTGGTGGACAATGGCACCCTACCGCCTGCATGACAGATGACTAAAAGTCCGTCCAGTTGCTTTTGTCCAGCACGCGGTAGTTGACAGCTTCCCATATATGAGTTGATTCGATTCGGTCGCTCCCCTCAAGATCGGCTATAGTACGGGCCACTTTCAGAATGCGGTCATAGGCACGAGCCGAAAGACCGTTTTTCGTAATTGCTTGTTCAAGTAAAGCGGATCCCTGAGCATCCAATTTGCAAAACTGCCGGACCATTTTGGATGTCATCTGGGCGTTGCAATAGACGGCCGTACCCTGAAAGCGCAACTGCTGAATCTGCCTTGCTTTCATTACCCTCACTCTAACCACGGCACTTGACTCACCGGGTTCCTGCTTATGCAGCGTATCAAACGGAACAGCCTGCACATAACACTGGATATCTATGCGGTCAAGCAGCGGTCCGCTGATACGGCTCTTGTAACGCTGAATCTGCGAGGGTGTGCAAGTGCAGGTATGCTGCGAGTCGCCGTAATGCCCGCAGGGACAGGGGTTCATTGCCGCAACGAGCATGAATGATGACGGATAATCCACCGTCTTTTTCTGACGTGAAACAACGATATGCCTGTCCTCCAGCGGCTGACGCAACACCTCCAGTGTCGCCCGCTTGTATTCGGGTACCTCATCAAGGAAGAGAACACCGTTGTGCGCCAGACTGATTTCACCGGGGTGCGGGTTATTTCCTCCGCCGATGAGTGCCACATCGGTTACAGTATGGTGAGGCGATCGGAATGGACGGGTAGCAACCAAAGCCTGGTCAGGTGGCAGCAGACCCGCTACAGAATGAATAGCGGTCGTTTCCAATGCTTCTTCCAATGTAAGGGGAGGCAGGATAGTAGGCAGACGTTTGGCAAGCATGGATTTGCCGGAACCGGGAGGACCTATCATCAGCATATTGTGTCCGCCGGCGGCAGCCACCTCCATAGCGCGGCGCAACTCATACTGCCCGCGGATGTCTGCCATATCTTGGTCAGAAGTGTAACCAGTGCGAAGGAATTCCTCCTCTGCATTGACCGACATCGGCTCAATGGCCTGTTCTCCTCGCAGAAAACGTACAACTTCCATCAATGTGCCAGCGGGTATCACCTCCAGACCATCCACCACAGCCGCCTCGCGTGCATTACCGACAGGGACAATAACCCCACGAAAACCATTGTCCCTGGCACAAAGGGCAACCGGCAACACACCATGCACTGGTTGGAGGGTGCCGTCCAACGAGAGTTCACCAAGCAATAGATAATGCCCTAAAAGATTCGTTTTCAGATGCTCGCCAACACACAGGATTCCGACAGCCAGAGGCAGGTCAAAACCAGTCCCCTCCTTGCGCAGGTCGGCGGGTGCCATATTGACCGTCAACTGCTTGACAGGCAAAGTGAATCCGTTCACTTGCAAGGCCGAGCGGATGCGATCGCGGCTTTCCTTCACAGCCGTATCAGGCAAACCGACTAACACGAAGTCTGTCCCAGGAACAGCGTGCATCTCGATGGTAACTATTTCGGCGCGGATACCCTGCACAGCGGCAGAAAAACATTTGATCAGCATTCTATTCTCGTTTTTGATTGTCTGTTTGATTTTCTGACTCGCGTAACTTTTTCTGTCGACGTCTCGCTGCTGCTTTGCGTCTTGCATCGCCCCAATTGAAGTCATGGCGGTAAATCAGACCGACCCCTTGCACCGTGTTAGCCTGCTTGAGCGAATACTTGTCAACGGTATGGGTGAATCCTTTGACGCGCAGCTTGCCGTCTTCGGTCAGTTCATACTCTATGTCCACATCACCGAAGAACGGTCTGTTACTGAGATCATTATAGCGATAGCCCACGTTACCGTTAATGCTCAACCGATTGATGGGACGAATTTGGAACTGCGTCTCATATTCCTGACTGGAGGAGGCTCCTTCGCCATCGGTACGGAAATTGAAGCCGATGGTCACCATATCTGTCACACGTGACAGCCACGAGTTGATCTGTCCCGTCACAGTGGAGGATATGAGCGAATAGGTGTCATTCATGCCAGAGGCTGTGGTCTGCATATATTCAGGAGTGAAGAAACGGTTGAATACAAGCAGGTAAATTACCTGTCGCATAAGCATCTCGTCGCTGTTGATGACAGACTTGACCTGTGAAGCCACAGTCTCGTCCGAATGCGGCAGGTCGATGCCGAAGCGGAGGGTCGGATTGGTCAGACGGTCGCTGAGATAAATCAGACACTCCACTGGCACGGACGTGCGGTTGGTGGTCAATTGAGAGACATCGTTTCCAAAGAGGTCGCGCAGAGAAGCGGTGACACCATACCGTGCCGAAACATTCAGCATAGGAGCCACAGGATTGCCGCTCCAGATAATGGAGGAGCCGTCAGCTATACGGAAATCGCGGCGGATAATATTGGCGGCAGTATATGAGAATAATCCCTGCTGCAAGGTATAGGTGCCGAAAAGTTGCACATCGGACTTGGAAGTATCCCACTTGAGACGCAGATTTCCCTCGCCCTTGCCAGATATGCCGTCGCCCAAGCGCGAATCGAAAAGCAGATGTACCGAGGCGGCAGGTGTTACATCCAGATTGAGGTTCATCAGAAACGGGTTGTTGTTTTTTTGAAGAAGCTGCCCTGTCATTTCCGGCTTTGTTTCGTTTTCCTCCGATTGGACGAAAGCGATGAAGCTGTTGTCGGCAGCCTCGGATGCCACACCTGTATTGAAATAGAAGTCAGATTTGCCGCGCGTACTGGCATTGGCATCCAAAAACGTCCCTCTTGTATCGTTGCCGTAAATGTGCGCATCGCCGGTGGCATACACCTTGCCGTAAACGCGTTGCTGCGGCTGATACGGCAGATTGAGCACCAACATATTTCGCGCATTGATACGCAGGTCGTATGCAAAATCGTCCTTGAACATACGATGCGTGACCTTTCCGTCAAGCGTCCCGTAATGCCCTTCGTCATCGCGCACGCTGATATTCGGGAAAGCTATATAGGCGGTGTCGAGCAGTACGGAGTCGGTGAAGGTATAACGCACATTGGTAGCGGGAACGGTGAGATGAGCATTTTTTCCGAACAAGCGGGCGCGAACCCATGTATCGTGATGGCGGCCATAAACCCCTAACCGGCCGTACCCTCTGCCACCTATGTCGGAGAGAATACGGTTTGTCCAATGGTTAACCAGATTAAGGTCGGCAGAATCCAACTGCATATCCAGTTCCCAGTACTTTTTTTCAGGGATGACCTTGCCTTTCAAGTCCACTATGGTACGGTTGTCCTGCCGCGCTATGCCGCCTATGAGTATCTGATTGTTCTCACGGTCCAAGGAAGCGGTAGCGTCAAGCGACCCTAACAGAGTATTGTTGAGATAACCTTCAGGCATGTGCACTTTGGCTTCTAGCATTGGAGCGGAGAATAAAGAATATAGTGTCACCCACCCTGTCATATCGCCGTCGGCAGTAATAACCTTTTCGAGGTCAAAATTACGCATAATGTACCCGAGACTGACGTTTCGCATGTCAATCCGGATGGAGTCTGTCATTCGCGGAGATGCTGTTCCATTGGCTCGAATGAACTGCGACTGACTGGACAAATCGAACCCATAGACGGTAGCGGCGGAATCGGCTGCCACATACTCTATACGGGCATCATTGAGTGTCCACAATGTGTCCCTCATATAGAACATTGAAGGCAGTATATGAATGCTTGCGAAAGGCTTACCTGCACAACGGTCAAGGCGGGTATGTACCTGTATCTCGGCCGCAGGACGAACCGCATCAGTTTCGGAAAAACGACACGTCAGATACAGCGAGTCACGACGGGCGTCCATCAGGAAACTTGTTTCCGCATCTTCCACTTTGAGCCGTGTAGAATCGTTAAGCAACGGATGTTCAATGAGCGAGAGAGCGAGTGTAGCCTTGTCTTCCTTCTGAACCATGGAGAAGGTAATATCTCTGGTTTCCAGCTTGCCGGCAACAACCGAAGGGATATACAACTGCAGTCCCTGCTCTGATTGCGATTCGCGGACAAATCCCTTTAACGTCTGTTTTTCAGGAAGATCTATATCTTTACGGGTAAGTGTGCTCACGATGCTGTCCGCGTGCAGGATATAGCAGTAGAAATCAAGGTCATTAGGCTGATGTTGTCGTGGCGGGGTATGCATCAAACGAGGGAAAATTGAATAAGCATACTGATACAGGGTTTGAGGAAGGGTGGTCCATCGAAAACATCCCTTTATATTGGCATTAAAATAGTCCGACAAGCATTGCAGACTGTTCTCCTCCCCGTTGTTCACGAGCCGAAGTGTCATCTGCTGCATAGCAAACCTGTCATCATAATTGGTGAAAAGGAAGGAATCAACAACGAGCTGTCCGTTGAGATGGTCTGTCCACGCGCTTTTTTCTCCCAAGGTAGAGAAAGACAAGGAGCCCCGCATCTGCAAATCCTGGTCTTTCCAGTCGGGCACCAGATGCAAATTGCCAAGACGGAGATGGTTCACTTGCAAACGGGCATTGACAATTGGACTTTCTTCATTCAGCAGCAAACTGCCATTAAGATTTACATCCATATTAGGGTCGGAGGAGATCAAACCGGCCTGAATACTACCATTACAGAGCGATGCTTGCAACCGCACATCCTGATAGGTATAGTCCTTAAAGACAAGACTCTGTATATCCACTGTGCCTTGCCCTTCCATGGGACTGTTCTTTCGATAATGCAGATCCACGTCGCTCTGCATAGACAGGTCGCCAATCGGCACTTTAGGCAACAACTGGCGGAGACGAAGGTGCTGTGTTCCTACTTTTCCGATGAACCTGATGTCGGAAAAAGCGGTGTCTGTATGCAATTGAGCATGAGTGGAAAGCGATCCTATATCCGTCAAAAAAGCACCTTTGAGCATAAGATTGTCCAACCGTCCTCCTATATGTCCGCGATAATAGATGTCCCCTAAATACCCCAACTCATCAGGCAGCAGGACGGGACGACGTAAGAAATCGGATAACAGATCCTGCAAAAGGATGCGATTGCAATACAAGTCATCGCAATCAATGCCCGTCCTGAGTTGTTCACGCTGAAGCGGGTGGTATATCTTAAAACGCCCTGTAAGCATCGGCTGCCCTCTATATAAAAAACGTAACTCGTCCGCTATCAGCGAATCAGGAGAGCCGTGAAATACCCCTTCAGCTACGGCATCCACATCCTGCAAACCTACACAGACGGACATACGGTCCACAACTGCCTGCACACTGTCTGCTGAATAGACAGGAAGACGGAGCTGCAAATCCAACGGGAAGACACGAACATCATAACCAGCCTGCACAAAATTGTAATGAATACGGGCCTGACTGACAGAAACATTTCTAACCCGCAAAGGCATATCAAAAGGCTGGTTCGTTGAAGCAGGAGAGAACGCGTCAAGAAGAAAACCATAGTTGGCTCCGCAAGTGTCCTCCCATAACGAAACATAAGGTTCTTCCAGACTAACTGACGTAAAATCCAATTCGTTTTTCCGCAGCGCCACAGGATTGAATCGGATATCAAGACGCGGTATCCATATAAGCGTGTCACCCTGTTGGTCACTCATATAGACATCCTCTATCAACAGACGGTTAAGAAAGCGGAATTTGAAACGGCGTATCTGAATGTCAGCATTCAGCTTTTCCGACAACTGTTCAGTAATCAGCTTTATCACCGCAGTCTGCACACGCCCACTGCGCAACAACAGAGCCACCGACCCGGTAATCAGACCGACAATCAGCAAAATAACACCCACTATGCGCAACGCTTTTCTCATTCGCTTACAAAAAGCCCCTCCGGATACTCCACATTGACCAAATACAATCCCTCGGCGGGAGCAGACTGACCCGCCGCACATCTGTTTCTTGCCTCCACCACCCTGGTGAACTGACTGACAGTCATCTTGCCGCGTCCCACCTCAAAGAGCGTCCCTACGACAGCACGCACCATATTCCGAAGAAACCGGTCTGCCTCTATAGTAAAAACGGCTTCTTCCTCACCTGTCTGCTCCCAAACGGCACGCCGGACTGTGCAGAAAGTGGTTTTGACATCTGTATGAACCTTGCAGAAAGATGCAAAGTCGTGTCTACCGATAAGCTGTTGCGCCGCCTCGTTCATCAGCTTGTAATCCAACCCTACAGCCACCCGTGCGGCACGACCGTACAGAAAAGGGTCTTTGCGGGTGGTGATACGGTACTCGTAAGTGCGCGCCAACGCACTATACCGCGCATGGGCATCCCCAATAACAGGCACAATCTGCTGCACGGCAACGGAATGCGGCAACAAATTATTCAGTCTCGCTGACAGTTTCGGCAGATCCAAAAGCGGCTTCATTATCCCATTATCGCCAGCATCATAATCCCAATGCGCCCACATCTGGCGGGCGTGAACACCCGCATCCGTACGTCCTGCAAACGTCAAACTTACAGGTACGCGCAAAAGAGTGGTCATCGCTCTTTCCATCACCTCTTGCACCGTTACTCCGTTAGGCTGCGACTGCGAGCCATGGAAATCAGTTCCTACGTATGAAAAAAGAATGAAGTAACGCATTGATTTCCTCCGATAAATGAACCTTATACGCAATCAGACAGAATCCTCCTATCAGCACCGTACTGCGTAAAAGAGAACTAATCCACACATCATTCACAGGCAAGAAACGCACCCACACAAAATTGACAGCCAGCACGCCCAACAAAAGAAGAAGCGTCTTCATCTCCGAAGGGCAGAAAGGGGAAAGGTGCATCCTGCCACGTACAACTACGATGATCATAACACTGTACACGGCATACGAAAGCAGGTTGCTCCAAGCCGAACCATCCATCCCATACTTGGGAATCAAGTAGTTGTTAAGTAACACCGCCGACACGGTCAGCACCAGGGAAAAGAGCAGCGTGAACCCATAATACCTGCCATAAGTAAGTGCCGTTACAGAGACCTGCATCGTAGCCAGCAGCAGTTGATACACACTCAATATAAAGACTGTCTGCTTTGCCACAGCATACGTTTCCCCATTAGGCAGGATATGGAAAATCAGATCGATATTGACCCAAATAAGCAGGAATATAAGACTTCCCACCAACAGCATCGAATTGGTTACCTGTTGCATCAGGCGCTGCGCATCGGCATTGTTCCGTTCCTTAAGTGCGTTGGCAAGTTGCGGAGATGCAATGGCGGTGAGCGAGCGGTAAGGGATGGAGACCATCACCGCTATATATGTGGCTATAGCAAAGATTCCTGTGTAGTTCAGTCCCATCTTGGCAGTCACAAAGAAAGATGACAACATTGGCGCAAAGACGGAAGCCAATGCGGACAACACAAGAAACGACATATACCGAAGATACGAAACGACCAACGGGCGGTTGGCGCGTAGAAAAGGCATATCGGGTCGGAAACGGATACTTCCTATACGACACACATACACGATGTTAATCAGACTGGCAAGCGCATACGTGGCACACAGGGCAAGGACAAAACCGTCCATCGACAGCACCCGAAAAGCATAGCACAGATACGACACCAACAATCCCAGACGCACCCCAACCTCACGAACGGTACGAGGTACCACAATACGCATCAGCACATTGGCATTGCTCTCAAACACCGTCTCATAGAGCATAAAAAACGCCAGCGGCAGAACAAAATACCAATAATCAACAAAGAGGGGTGATTTTTCGCCAAACCACTGCGCAACCGGTATGCGGCACAACCAAAAGACAAGCGCGAAACATACAAAACCCGCTAAAGGAATCACCAGCGTCCAAAAGAAGAAACCGTGATGCCTTGTGTTGTCCTTATCCTTGAAATAAGGGAAGAATCGGACGATGGCGGACGTGCTGCCCAACTGCGCCAAACCGACCAACAAGGTGGCTGAATCAATAAGGACGCGCACCAAGCCAATCTCTTCTGATGTAAGGAAACGCGTCAGCACAAAAAAAGTCGTTACGAAACCTATCGCCACGCCTGTATATGTGGCGATAGTGCCTCGCAACGACTGTCGTGCTATGATTCCCATGTTGCTACATCAACGAGAACGATTATTTCGTAACGCTTCTAAGACCAGCCAGCCGTTATTCCTTTTCGATACCCAGCAGTTCCACGTCAAAGATAAGCGTGCTGTAAGGCGGGATACTGCCAGTGGCACGGCTGCCATATCCCAGTTCCTGCGGGATATAGAAGCGGAACTTGGATCCCACGGGCATCAGTTGCAGACCTTCGGTCCAGCCAGCAATCACACCGTTCAAACCGAATGTAGCCGGTTCGCCACGATCAACGCTGCTGTCAAAAACAGTGCCGTCAATCAACGTGCCATGATAGTGAACCTTCACGCGATCGGTCGCCTGCGGCTTCGAACCATTGCCCATCGTCAGTACCTCATACTGCAAGCCGCTTTCGGTCACCTGAACACCATCCTTCAGTTTGTTGGCCTCAAGAAAACGCTCGCCCTCGCCCTTCGTGTCACCGTACTTGACAAAAGTGATGGTATTATTGACGTATTCGCCGGCGGTCTTCTGGTCAAACTGCGTGTCATGTCCCTTCATACCGTTAATAAAGCCTTGTTTAATGAACGGGAAACGGGTCTCAAGTTTGGGTTCACCCACCAGTCCGGTGGCTTCCTGCTCTTTGATGGTCTTGCCAATCTGCTCGCCTATATTCATCATCTGGGGATTGAGAACTTTCATCTTGAGAGCTTTGTTCACCTGCTTGATGAATTCTTTCTGCTCTTCGCCGGTGGAATCAGATGCGAGTACGTACATCTTGATTTCATTACCGTTCATCAAACCGAAAGCGTAGTTGATGCTGTCTGTAAACGACTTAAGTTCCAGTGCCTTCACTTTGTCGGGGCATTGGGCGCGGATTGCTTTTCCGGCTTCCACCGAATCATTCGCCATCATTGACGCCTGATACTGCGCTTGAAAGAATTGCTTGGCGCTCTCGCTGTCCATCACGGTGGTGTCACCGTTCATACCATTCACCATACCCTGCAGCAACACTTTCTCATTAAGCTGCCACAATTTGTTTTCTGCCAGATCGTTCTTCTCGAACGACTTGATAGCCATACCGATGTTCTTTCCAACGGAAGCCGATTCACTCAGCTCCTCCACCTTGCCGTCGTAACCGCGCTGAAGAGCGTCAATGAACTCGGCAATAACCGCATCACTGCTGTCCTCCTGCAACTGCTGCATCTTCAGCATCGCACCGTTCACATAACCGAGCGCGAAATTGACAGAGTCCTGCATATCGCCCAGTACCACGTCCTTTGCCTTGTACGAATTGCCGCAACTTACCATAGCCAACGCGGCAGCGAACAAATAAATAGTCTTTTTCATTGTTTTGTTGAAAGTTATATTTGATTATTTTTCGATTAGGTTAAGTATTCGAATTGTCCTGATTAACGGCATTATCATTGCCGTTTCACCTGATTTTTCATTCTATCCCCAGCAACTCGACCGTGAAGATAAGCGCAGCATAAGGGGGTATGTTTCCTCCTGCCCCCTGCTCGCCATAACCGAGTTGATAAGGGATATAGAGTTTGTATTTCGATCCGACTGACATCAGCTGCAGCCCTTCTGTCCATCCCCGTATGACTTGGTTCAGACCAAACTTCAGAGGCTCACCACGCCGATAACTACTGTCGAACACCGTACCATCGATGAGTGTACCCTCGTAGTGAACCTTCACAGTGTCACTGGCTTTCGGCTTCTGACCGATTGTGCCTTCCAGTACCTCGTACTGCAGACCGCTGGCGGTTGTTTTAACCTCGGCACGCTTGGCATTCGCTGCAAGGAATTTCTCACCATCAGCCTTCGCGGTTCTGCCCGCATTGAGAGCCTGCTCCACGCCACGGCGGAACGCCTCATAGTCCAACTCCTTTATGCCGTACTGCTGCATCACACCGGCAACCTGAATACCCAATTGAAAACTTACTTCGTTCATATTGACATTATCAAAACATAAAACGCACAAAGATACGGCAAATTACAGAAAAACACACGCAAATGCAAAAAAAATGTTCTTATCGCAGCAACTGGTTCATACGGGCAAGATACTTGCCGATGATATCGAACTCAATATTGACCATCGTACCTGGCTTGATGTACTGGAAATTAGTAACCTGATAGGTATAGGGAATAATACAAACGCTGACATATCCTTTGCCTTCACGCACATCAGGCTCGCAGACCGTCAGGCTGACACCGTTTATGCTCACAGACCCCTTGTCCACACAGAAGTATCCGCGGCGAATCATCTCATCGCTGCTGTCGTAACGGAAACGGTAGTACCAACTGCCCTCCGTTTCCCTCACCTCTATGCATTCCGCCATCTGGTCCACGTGACCCTGAACAATATGTCCGTCCAGAAGTTTTTCTATCGACATGGCTCGCTCCACATTCACCCAGTCACCCTCCTTCAACAAGTCCAGATTGGTGAGCCGCAGCGTTTCCTGCATAGCCGTCACCGTGTACAGACCACCGTCGTTGCGAACAACAGTCAGACACACACCGTTGTGCGATACCGACTGGTCGATAGCCAGACGCTCCTCCCCTGCAGGCTGACCCGCGCTATGAATAAAGGGATTGCGAAACGTAAAATGTTTGTTTTCCTGTTCTTTCTCGATGCGCACTACCTGCGCCATGGTTTCCACTATTCCGCTGAACATAATTATATGATGATTTATGAATCCGCCGCAAAAGTACGCTGTTTTCTCCATACTCACAAGCAGTAAACAAACTCCCCCGCAGGGGACACCTGCAGGGGAGCGGAAATTATGAATCCTCAACGGTTATTCTCCGTAAAGAACCTTCTGACCATTGCGGATATATATCTGCTGCGGCTGCGGGTCGCGTACCTCGCGGCCGAGAACGTCGTATAGCTTGCCGTCACCTTCCGCCTCGGTCTCATCAACCGCTGTTACCTCCTCGCACGCCTTTCCGCGCATCGTAAAGTACCTCGGAGCTACACCAGCAGAAGCAGGGATTGCCAGATAAGCCTTGCCCGCATGATTGGTGAATGCACCGACACCTCTGTCCGTTCCTTTGGGCCAGTACAGACCTCCCTTATTGGAATTCTCCAACCGGGTCAAGATATAGTGGACATCTGCGTCATTAATCACCTCATTCGTCAATGTGCCATGGAGCATATTCTCCGGATAGGTAAACGTCGTTTCAGTCTCATACAGCGTGTAGGTCTTGTTGGGAATGCCCTCGAAGAACACACCCGTATAAGCAGGGATGACAGTCAGTAACTGATACGTGAGATCCCTGCCGCTGATGCCGGTATAGATATAGGCCTTCAGGTCGGAAGGAACGATGTACGCCTTGTCCGCATAGAGTGACAGGAATCCGTACTCGCTCATCGTGACAGTAATGGACGATGCGGATGTATAACTGAACGTCTGCGTTACAAAGAGGGTGTTGCTGAACGTTGCCGTATAAGTGGTGACTCCGCCCTCCATTGTCACAGTCGCCGTGCTGGTCTCCGTGCTGTTGTGCGACGCATCGTTGCCGCATACGGCTGTAGCAGTGCAGGTAGCATGGTCTTCGCTCCACGTATAGGTGATATTCCAGTCGTGACCCAAAGCAGGTACATTCTCCGTCTTCGTCTGCTGCACAAACGCACTGTTCGAGAAGGTTGCCGTGTAGGTTGTAACCCCCGCTGTCTCACAAGTTGCAGAAGAAGAGGTTACCTCGCTATTGACAGTCTCTGTCTCGACGTGCGAAGCATCGCGGTTGCAGACACGGGTGGCAGTGCACTGACTGTTATCATTGCTCCATGTGTATGTCGGCTCGCCCCAGTCGTGACCTACGGCCTCTACTGTCTCTGTCTTCTCTTGCGTTGCAAAAGCAACATTCTCAAAGATTGCGGTATAGGTGAGTGTTCCACTCTCCTCACAAGTCATCGCTGTACTTGTTACCACACTATTGACAGTCTCTGTCTCAACGTGCGAAGCATCGCGGTTGCACACACGGGTGGCGGTGCACTGACTGTTATCATTGCTCCATGTGTATGTCGGCTCGCCCCAGTCATGACCCAATGCCTCAATTGTCACTGTGGTCGTCTGTACAGCAAAGGCCACGTTGACAAAGGTAGCCGTATAAGTGATCGCTCCGGCTGCATCACAGGTGGCAGAAGTCGTTTCCTCCACGCTGCTAACGGTCTCCCTTTCGACGTGCGAAGCATCGCGGTTGCAGACACGGGTGGCAGTGCACTGGCTGTTATCATTGCTCCATGTGTATGTCGGCTCGCCCCAGTCGTGACCTACGGCCTCTACTGTCTCTGTCTTCTCTTGCGTTGCAAAAGCAACATTCTCAA
>JAGCWE010000063.1 GCA_017962005.1 Paludibacteraceae bacterium
CCGACCATACAACCTTGTTGCACGTTCCAGGTGTGCGTGATGGCTATCACGCGTGGCGCTTGATCCGGATGCAAAGTGTCAATCAGCAGAATCTCTGCAGGTTCGAGAGGGGCAGCTTCCTTCCATGTACATTTAGCACGCATGCAAAGCATATATCGTCCGCTCTCATCCCATGGTGATTTGTCGTAATAACCGAAGAAATACTCATTCGTCGGGTCATCAGGCGATACACGGATGATATTCCCTTCGCTTTTGATTTTCGGGGATACCGTATACATTAACAACTGATAGCAACGCTTGATGCCGACTTTGATAAACGGAATCTTGTTCAGTTGGTAATTGATTTTTTGTTCTATCGTGCTTAAATTCATAAACGCTGATATTTTATTCCTAAAACATCCATAAATTTCTCGCATGAGGCAAAAGGATCAAATTTTCGGAGTTGTTGCGGAATGTGCCGGATTAACTCCGTACTCTTGTCTAACACTTGTTGGAATCCTCGAGCGATGGATTGAACATCATAGGGATCCACTTTTATTCCGGCTTCTCCAACAACCTCGGGTAACGAGGCCTTATCGGCCACTAAAGCAGGTTTGGAATAACGGAATCCTTCCATCGGAGGGATTCCGAAACCCTCGCAAAAACTCAACAAGACCACACTCACACAATTTTTGTACAGGTCGTTGAGCACCTCGTCACGTTGGAAACCCATATACAAAATGTCCGTTTTACTTTGTAAATCAGCTATAAGAGACTCGTCCGCACATTGCCCTACAATGCGCAATTCGTATTGATGCTCTGTGTTAAATGCAATAAACCCATCTATCATTCCTTTGATGTTTTTATGTGGTAATAAACTACCTACAAACAGGAAATAGGGTTTCATATTCTTGACGACTTGCACGTGCGTATTCTCTTTATGCGGTAGACTCGGCAGTAAAAAATTGTATGTAATACTGATACGGTCATCAGGCACATGCAGGTATTTCTGAATTTCACTCAAACTGAATTGAGAGACGGTCAATATATGGTCTGCGCAATGTACGTAGAGCCGGGTCGTCCATTGTAGGTATATACGTTTCAACAAGCTATGACGATGGTTGTCGGAAAAACAATACACATCATGTAATGTAAATATTTTTTGTGTCCGGACGAACAATGGCATACTTGTGCAGTAGCTATAGAATACATCACATTTGAGCAGGTATTTATAGAAAATCGTTTGTTCAAAGAGAATACGTTTGATGCCACGTCCTAAGGTAGGCACATCAACGTACTGCACGTCTACGTTTGAGGGCATCTTAAAAAAAGAATCCGGAATCTGTTTCTGTTTGTAAATGATAAACCTGGAGCCGGAAATAGCATAGAACTGCAACATTTCCAAAATGTTGGCAATATAGCGATAAGCACCGGCTGTCTGTGTATCGGGTAGGGCTATGAAATTTAGTGCGACAATCATAATACAGTAAGATTTTATTGTCCTAAAAATAGTTTTGATGTGATTCTTGTTTTTCGCATCATACGAGTTGTGAATATTGAGCAAAACATTATCAAAATGGTGTAAGGAATAATACTAATAAAAGGTGAAACATCTTGAATTGCATTAAAATATGTGTTGCATAAAGTATCTAATCCCCACACTTGATCACGATATGGGAAATGATAAAGAAGTACAGATGATATTGCTATTGCACGTGCTAAATCAATATATTCCAATCTGTTATTTGTCATGTTTGCATTATAGACAGTATTTTTTTTGTGCGATTCTCTATGCGTAAACTCTCTGCTTTAGAAAGGGATTCTTTGGCAAGTTGCTGACGCATCGTAGTGTCTAAAAAGAGAAGTTGTATGGCATCTGCAATAGCATCTATGTTTTTGGGTTCAATAAGTATGCTACTATTACTATTTAGTATATCCTCATTAAACGGCAGGTCGGACGATATGACCGGCAATCCGCATGCCATCGCTTCGATGACTGAATTCGGACATCCTTCTGCGATACTCGGTAACACAAACACATCCGCAGCATTGAGGTAGTGTACAATCTCGTTGTGCGGCAGCGGACCCATGAAAGCGATGCCGGTATAATCGGGTACGACGGTATTGTTGTCCATCGGACTGCCGATATAGATTGCCTTGATCTGCGGATTATTCAGTTGCTTGAGTGCCGCATCCAGACGGAACACCCCTTTACGCTCGTTGAACCGTCCGCAGAAGGCCACCACAAAATCATCATTTTTCAGCCCCAACTTCCTGCGAATAGAGGTTGCGTCTTCTTTATAAAATACATTCGGACTGTATGCGTTAGGAATTACACTGCAACGCTTCTCGTCTGCCAGACCAATGGAAACACTCTCATTCCTGTTTTTTGTGCTTACGCAGATGACGGCTTTCACGATCGCCTTGAGCCATTCTTTGTCGCTGCTGCTTATTTGTCCGGCAGGGATGATGTCTTCTCCTGTTACTACAACAAGCGGTAGTTTAGTTGCCTTGATATACGGTATTGCCATCGCGGCATTCAGCCAGAAATGCGCATAGACAATATCCGGTCTCTGCAATCGTTTGGCGGTACAGGTTGCCACGAGCCTGTTGAACCCGCGTGTGATGAATCCCAAACGTCCGTCGCCGGCTGTGATGGAATAGGGACGGTATACTTCAATCGTCCGACCGTCCACCTCTTGCGTGAAATGCCGCGGTGCCAACGGTACACCTCGCAACCAATGCTTCGTCAGCGATTGCGGGGCAATGACGTGCACACGCATCCCCTGCCGCGTCATCTCTTCCGCGAGAGTGGCTATGAAAGCCGAGTAGGGAAGACCCTTGCTCGGATAGCCGTCTGATATGATGAGTATATCCGTCATGTTGTTTCGTGTTCAGCTTGATAATTCGTCAGTTGGCCCATACATATTCCCAACGTCATCGACAAACCGATTGGCAGGTTGGCATAGGACATTGAAAACAAGGTCATCAGACCGCTTGCCAGAAAACAGATTGTCATTCCGCTTTTGGTCACAAGCAATTCGTCAATGCCTTTGCATGCATTGCGTGTCTTCCAGAACTGCCACCAATAGACCGCATAAAGCACTACGCCGCAAAGACCCTGGTTGATGAGTATCTCCAGCCAGTCGTTATGGGCATAGTTCTGCGCGATATAAAGGGTCTGGTTGGCTCCTCCGCCGAAGTACTGTTCCAACAAGGAGGCGTCCTCTGTGAAATGTTCCCATAACTTGGAATATATCTCCGACCGCAAACTCGAATTGCCTTCCAATGTGTCCTGAATACGTGTCAGGAAGTACTCGCTGGTCTGCAGCATGTACTGAATCAGATAGATGCCTCCGGCCATAAACAGCAGAATCAGCAGAGTTAGGAAGATGCGTTTGATCTGGTTGCTTTGTCTCCAGATAAGCAGCACCAACGGCACCAGACAGGATGTCGCCACTAAAATGGCACCGCGTTTCATTGAGAATACCACCATAATCATACAGCAGGCCAGCATGGCATACTGAATAATGGTCTTGTTCTGGTAGAAAATGAGCAGCGTGATAATGCCGACAAACAGATAGCCAAAGTTGTTTGTTATCTCGTCAACGCCTTTGATATCCGTACTGTCCAGGAAGAAATAATAGAACTGCACGACCGAGACGGCCAGCAGCACTACGCCCCAGAACTGGATTTTGCCCAACGGCATCTCCTCGTGCACGGTGCTGAAATAGAATACGTATATCGGCAGCAGGGAAAGATAGATGTTGAGCAGATAGGTGTAGCTGCCGGTTTGGTTGTCTGTCGCCCATACATAATCCGTCGGTGTGCTGAGTACGTGGAACAGGCCATAGACGCTAAGAACGATAATCAACACATTCAGCACATGGAAATAGCGCGGCATTTTGTAACGCAGATTGACATATACGGCCATCACGAAGGACACAAGGACAAACAGACCGATAATGGCTTTCGAAATCAGTTCGCCGCCTTTGTACAGCACGTCCTGCAACTGCATCAATACAATCAGGAGAAAGTAGAAATTCGATATGTTGAAAATCTTACGTATCATGTATGTTGCTCAAAATGAGCCATTTGCCGATTTTTGTATCCCATTCCTCTGGTTCAAACGGTACAAATCCGCTCCAGTGGAAGAACGTCATCTCGCCGAAATAGACCTGCCCGTTGATATCGTATAAATCCACCCGCACATGCGGAATCCCTTTCGATAATTTCCGTGCCAACTCTACCATCGTATCAAAGCCTTTGGGTTTGACGGGAGTCGTTTTGGCGTGCATATGACCGTTGACGAAAGGCAGTAGCCTGAACTGCATGTCAAAGAAATCGAACTTCGTCTCCTCTTTCGGATTCTCGCGGTCGGTAGCCACAAACAGCATCTTCGGTTCGCCGTCAAAGCAGAAGAATTTATAGTCTTTCAATTCAAAACCGCTTTCGTCCACCATGTATTGCTCCACAATAATCCGTCGCGGCACATCTTTGTACGGCCATTCACGCGTCAGGGCGAAATAATCCCGCTTCAAACTGTCATTCAACAGCTTCTTCGCTGCCTCGATATCCAATTTCGTCTTGTCTTTGCATACCACAATACCTCCGCTGTCGTGCGTCACTTTCGCTACGAACTGATTGGGCAGCTCGTCCCATGGAATGTCTTCCGCGCTGTCCCAAACGCCAATCGTCGGTATTATATACTGCGGTCCGGCTTGTTGCGCCACCCATTCCTTCACGCCCGCTTTGTCCACCATCTGCGTGTATTCCGGACGCCGGTCTTGTAGTTTCAACCATTGCAGCTTCTCGTTGTAGGTCACAGGATGCGAAAAGTCCATCCAATAGCCCATCGTCAGACGGAACTTGACCTTCAGAAACAGTCTGTCGGGAATCAGCGGAGCCGATAATTCCCAGAATCGCAAGACCAGATAACCCGGTTTGTGAATCAGATATGTCCAAAGTTTCTGTATGTGACTCATCGTATCTGCTTTTTCATAATGTGCAACAACTTGTCTCTGTGCGACTCGCATGCTGTTTTGTTCAGCATCCACACAACGGTCCGCTTCAACAGCCGTAACGGCAGTAATCTCCGCCGTATCAGCGCTTTGATAATCCTGCCGAACGGTAGCATCGCCACCAGCCATTCCCGTTCGTCCTCGTCCATCCATCGTGCATGCGCGCCAGCCAGTTCCTTCGGCGACGCGATAATCCGGTTCAGCTGCTGTATCTGTACCTCCGCCTGCTCCTTTTTCCTGCCTTCCAGCAGGTGCACATCAGGCGTCTGGTTGCATTGCTCGTAATGCCAAAGCGCAAAATCAATCGTTTCCCCTAATTGCAGTTCAACCATGTAGCCGTAGTTCCATGCCGAGTCCCGTTTGCCCTTCCAGTCGAAGCAGAAATTTCCCAAACCGTAAAAAATAGGCTTGCCCTTATACCGCTCATAGCCGCTTGTGCAATGCTGATGGTGGTTGATTACTGCATCCGCTCCAGCATCCACAAAGAAACGGTAGGTCTCTTGCATGCGGGGTGATGGCAGGGGATAGTGCTCATGCCCGCCATGCACGATAACCAGTACAAAATCTGCCTGTTGCCGGGCGTCCTGCAGTGCTTGCCATTGACGGACAGGATTCAGCGGGTTCGCCCCGGCAGACTCTTCACCCGCAATCGAGAACTCATGCTCGCAGCAATTGAGAACAGCCACTCGCTGCCCCTTGCATTCCCGATAATACACACTGCCGGCCTCCTTCAGGTTCTTTCCTGCGCCCACATGCGCGAGTCCCGCCTTGTCCAGCGCGGCAGTCGTCTCTTCCAGTCCTTCCTGCCCGTAATCCAGAATGTGATTGTTGGCCAGCGTCACTAACGAGAATCCGCTATCTTTCAGCAATTCGATGGCCGCGGGGGTGCACTTCAGATGCGGGCCTTCCTTCACAATCGGCTGTGCTGCATGGACCGCGACGGGGCACTCCAGATTGACAATGCCCATATCGCACGACTGCACCAAAGGAGCGATATCGTTCAGGATGGTTTCCCGTTCAGTCGATTCCATGATTGTCGCAACCCGTTCGTTCGGACAGAAATCGCCGGCTATCAGCAGTTTTATCGTTGTATCCATTTGTGCACAAAAGTATTAAAAATCTGCCGCTCCTCGCGGAACATATAAATCATACAGCCGTAACTGATCATGCAGATAAACACCGCGGCTATATTCCATGCAATCGACGTGTTCACCTGAAGCAGCAGAACGCCAACAATGCCCATCAGGCATCCCGCGATGCACGACGGCATGATATTCTTCAGCAGTTGCCAGGGAGACAGCCGCACGACGAAATAGGTGATGACCAGTTGTACCAGCACCAGTTCCAATCGCACCAGCGCCCGCGACACACACAGCGTCTCAAATCCGTAACCGACAGCAATCTGTATCACCGGCCAGAGGACTATGATATGCAGCACTTGTGCCAGGACGGACAGTTTGGGTTTGCCCAGCGCCCGATAGACTTCGCTGCTGTAATGCGCCAGCACGATGGTGATGGCGGATGTCAGACCCCACAACCCGATGAAATGGGCGGCTTCGGACCATTGACTGCCTAAAAGTACCAGTGTGATGAAATCGCGGAACACATAAATGCCGATGCCGAGAGGTATAATCAGCAGTCCCACCAGTTTCTGGAAACGGAAGAACAACTGTTCGAACTCCTGCCGGTTGTCCTGCAGTCTGGAAAGCGAACTGAACAGCACAGGCGTCGTCGCAGCGGTTATAAGCGTCGTGATTTGCGCCACGGTTGTCATCGAAGTCTTGTACAACCCTAAATAATACTGGCTCAGGCTGATGCTCACGATGAATATGTCGATGTAGTTCGTAAACCACACGCTCACGGATTCAATCATCGACCAGACGGTGAACGACAGCATCTGTTTCAGTTGCGTCAGGGAGAAATACCAACGCGGCTTCCAGTTCGACCAAGCCGTCAGCACTACCGCATTCACCAGGTTCACGGAAATGGTGCCGATGACCAGTGCCCAGAACGATCGCATGGCAAAAGCCAGCGGTATCGTCACCACCAGCGGCACCAACACACCCACTATGCGCGCCTTGAACAGCGTCTTGAAGTCCAGGTCATGCTTGAAATTGGCCAACTGAATGCTGGAGAAAGCTTGCAGCGGTATCGACACGCTCGCAATCACAAGCACGTATCCGAGACCGGGATTGCCTACTAATCGCGCCAGTGGCTCGTTGAATAGTGCAATCACGCCCCATAGCACGAACGACAGCACCAGATTGCTCCAGAACGCCACGTTGGTCCGCTCGTCACGGTCGCGCGCGTCGGCAAACTCATGCTGGATGATATATTTCTGGAATCCGGCGTCTGTGAATATCTCCGCAAACTCCACCACCATGGCTATCGAAGCCACGATGCCGACCGCGTCCGGTGTCAGCAGTCGCGCCAGCACCATCGTCGTGACAGGCATAATCAGTTTCGCCAGCACCTCCGCGATCGCAGACCATTTCGTGGCGTTAACAACCTTATGTTTGTCCAGTTGCGTCATTTCCCGTATTTCTCGCAGGCCTCGTGATAGG
>JAGCWE010000064.1 GCA_017962005.1 Paludibacteraceae bacterium
AACTGATATGCAGACGCTTGCTGACCGCAGCAACTGACTCGCCCGATTCCAGAAGTCCCAGAGCTTCATGTTTTAACTCTAATGACACTCTTTGTCTCATAATAAAACAATTATTGTGTCCAATAAAATGGGGTCAGTACACGGTGAGGATACGCTCGGATTTGCTTAATAACCAAATAATAACCCAATAATAACCCAATAACCACCCAATAACCACCCAATAATAACCCAATAAAGACACAATGCAATCAGCATACAAATGCGGCAAAATCGGTTCGGATTTCGGAGATGCAAAAGAAAAAAATGCTTCATGTTCCGATGCGCGTCCGACGCAAATCCGATATATGTCCGATACGTCCGAATCAGGTTTGCAACGAAAATCGGATAATTTTTGAAAAATACATTTGCACGTTTCGATACTTTGCAATACCTTTGCCGCCGATTTTGCGCTAAAAAAACAGGAACAGATGAAAGATTATCGGTTGGACAACCTGATGCTGAACCGGTTTGAGGAGGGGCGGTATGAGTTTGATTTCGTGCTGGACACGCCTTATATTCAGGCTGTTGAGAAGACCGAACTGCTTGGCGGAGACGTCAGTGCTCACGCGGTGCTTACCGTCCGCCAAGACGGCTGTGAGATTGATTTGAGCGTGGAAGGGCAAGTGCAGGCGGCTTGTGACAGATGCCTCGAACCGATGACGATAGACGTCCGCGCCGATGAAAGAATCGAACCCGAGGAGCAAACCGTTGACCTGTTGTGGCTCGCGTATGAAACAGTAATAGTCAGTCTTCCGATGGTGCATTGTCACCCCGACGGTGGTTGCAACCCCGAAATGGATGCCCTTCTCCAAAGCCACCTCCGAAGCGCCGAGGAAGAGCCCGAAGAAATATAAACTAATAAAACACATACAATTATGGCACATCCTAAACGAAGACAATCGCACACCAGACAAGCCAAACGTCGTACCCATGACGTTGCTAAGATGCCCGCATTGGCCATCTGCCCTAACTGCGGCGCACATTACATTTACCACACCATCTGCCCCGAATGCGGTTACTACCGTGGTAAACTGGCTGTTGAACATGCCGCAGAGGCATAACGTAAACCACTAAGACATTTCTACGCAAAGGCTCTCAACTGTTACTCACAATAGCAGCAAGGAGCCTTTGCGGTTTAGTCGCCACAGCAATTATGCTTGAGGCATGAGTTATGAAGAATCCAGGCAACACTAATCCCCACGAGGAAAGACCTTCGTTCCAGACGTATCTGAAGCGAGGCGATTTCCGCAAACAGTCCCAGCCACGGGAAGAGACACGCCGCCAGCCGGCATCGCGCAATGCAGCCAAGCCGACCGCCAATACCCGTAGCAGAAACGCTGCCGCCCGCAATACGGAAGAGACACCGAGACGCAATCCTGCCGTCTATTCCCAGCGCAAACAGCAGCAATACAAACAGCGGATGGAAGACCCGTCCAAACCAATCCGTCTCAACAAATACCTTGCCAATGCCGGCATCTGCTCCCGCCGCGAAGCAGATGACTATATACTGGCAGGTGTGGTGAGCGTCAACGGCGTTATAGTGGATAACCTCGGCGCCAAAGTGATGCCCACCGACCGAATTCTCTTTCACGACCAACCTGTTCACCGCGAACAAAAAGTATATATACTTCTCAACAAGCCCAAGAACACCGTCACGACCACAGACGACCCACAAGAGCGCCATACGGTGATGGATATAGTGCGCAACGCATGTTCCGAGCGCGTCTATCCCGTAGGGCGGTTAGACAGGAACACGACGGGTGTTCTGCTGCTGACCAACGACGGCGACCTTGCCGTCAAACTGACTCATCCCAAATTCGGCAAAAAAAAGATTTACGCCGCCACCCTTGACAAAGCCCTGACCGAAGAAGCCGAGCAGGCTTTGCGCCAAGGGGTGGTGATAGACGGAGAAAAGATAGTCCCCGACGCATTGGAGTTCCCCAAGGACGACCGCTTGCATATCGGTCTGGAAATACATTCGGGCCAGAACCGCGTGGTAAGACGCATGTTCGAGCAGGTGGGATACCGCGTCATGCAATTAGACCGCGTCAGTTTCGCCGGTCTGACCAAGAAGAACGTGCCACGCGGCAAGTTCCGCTTCCTGACCCCCAAAGAAGTAGCGATGCTGCAGATGGGCGCCTTTGAATAAGCAACAACAACCATTCTTGATACGAGGAGACGGGTCCGTCCTTGTTTCAAATGAATAACGGGACCCAATAAACAAACTAAAAAACTAATCATTCGTATGATTATTGGTATTCCAAAAGAGATCATGCACGGGGAGAACCGCGTTGCATGTTCGCCCGAAACGGTGGGTAAGTTTGTAAAGGACGGCTATACCGTTCTGGTAGAGAATCACGCAGGTGACGGTGCTCTTTATCACGATGAAGAGTATGCCGCAGCCGGCGCCAAGATGATGGCCAAAGCCGAGGACATCTATGCCCAGGCCGAACTGATTCTGAAAGTGAAAGAGCCTCTGTTCAACGAACAGCTGGGCAAGCACGAGGTAGAACTGATGCACAAGGGCCAGTACCTCATCACCTTCATCCACCCCGCTTCTCCCGTCAACCACGAGATGGTCAAGAAACTGACCGCACAGGGTGTTACCGCCTTCACGCTGGACTGCATACCCCGTATCAGCCGTGCGCAGAACATGGACGCGCTGACCTCCATGTCCACTTGCGCGGGTTACAAGGGAATCATCATGGCTGCTGACCACATGACCTCTTTCATCCCGCAGATGTTCACCGCAGTGGGCAAGATCGAGCAGGCGAAGGTTATGGTTATCGGTGTGGGTGTTGCCGGTCTTCAGGCTCTCGCCACCGCCAAGCGTCTGGGTGCCACCACCTACGCTGCCGATATCCGTCCGATGGCTGCCGAGAACGCCAAGTCGCTCGGCGCGCAGGTTATCGAGACCGGTGTGCCCGCTGAACTCGCCGTAGGTGAGGGCGGTTATGCCAAGGCTCTGCCCGCAGATGTTCTCGCCAAAGAGCGTGAGCAGCTCAAAGAGACCATCCAGCAGATGGATATCGTCTTCTGCTCCGTACTCGTTCCCGGCGAATTGGCTCCCGTCATCATCACTGAGGATACCGTCAAGGGTATGAAGAAAGGCGCCGTTATCGTGGACATCGCCATCGACCAAGGCGGTAACTGCGACATCACTCCGAAGGGTACCATCGAGGTGAAACACGGTGTAACCCTCATCGGCGTGAAGAACATCCCGGGCGAGCTGCCCACGTCTTCGACATGGATGTTCTCCAACAACATGTACAACCTCGTCACCTATCTTGTCAAGAACGGCAAGATCGAGCTGAACATGCAGGACGAGGTTATCGCCAAGAGTCTTGTCTGCACCAACGGCGAACTGCTGCACGCCGGCGCCCGCAAGGCTATGGGTTTGTAATCCTTAATGTGTGAATTGGTGTCCTTAATGGCCTTAAGGTCCTTAGGGTCATTAAGGACACTCTTTATCTCCGTCTTATGATTCATCCTCTAATCCTGGTAGCCGTCTTTGTGGTCTGCACAGTGGTCGGTTATTTCATTATCAGCAATGTGCCGAGTCTGCTGCACACGCCGCTGATGTCGGGTATGAACGCCTTGTCGGGCGTGACCATTGTCGGCGCGCTGGCTTCGACGGGCATCGCGTACCTGATTGGTGACGGTGTGTGGGCGCAGGTGTTCGGTATGCTTGCTGTCATTCTCGCCTCCGTCAATGTCTTCGGCGGGTTCGGTATCACACACCGTATGCTCCGTATGTTCAACAAAAAGAAACCGCGCTCATGACCTGGCAGATTGTACTCAGTATAGTGCTCTCGATAGCCGTTATCTGCGGCATATCGATGATGAGCAAGGTGAAGACGGCGGTGACGGGCAACCTCCTGTCGGCGCTTGCGATGCTTGCCGGTATTGTCGCCACCTTTGTCTTCAGCGACATCCTGTCCGTCTGGACGGTCTATGTGGCGATACTCATTGGCGCGCTCATTGGCGGGCTGATGGCGAGCCGTGCGCAGATGATTCAGATGCCCCAGCTTGTGGCGCTCTTCAACGGCCTCGGAGGCGGAGCGTCTGCTTTTGTCGGACTGATGACCTATATGGGGTGGGGTATGAACGGTACTTCCGAATATCCCGTGTTCGTCCATTTCACGGCCGTTTTGGCGATTGCCGTGGGTATGATTACCCTTGTCGGCTCGTTGGTTGCTGCCGGCAAACTGGCTCGGATTATTGACGGCAGGCCCAAGGTCTATCCCGCGCATTCTGCCGTTACGCTCTGCCTGCTTGTTCTCTCCGTTGTGCTCATTGTCTTGGGCACTGTTTGCGGTCAGAACGTATGGATTGCTCTCGGGGCATTCCTGCTCACGGGCGGGTTCGGCTATATGTTCGCCATCCGTGTCGGCGGGGCTGACATGCCTATCACCATCTCGCTCCTTAACTCTCTTTCCGGTGTGGCGGGGTCGATTGCCGGTATGGCTATCGGTGACATCTTCCTCGTGGCTGTCGGAGGTATAGTTGGTGCGTCCGGTCTGCTCCTGACGCAGATAATGTGCAAGGCGATGAACCGCAGCCTGATGAGCATCCTGCTCGGCGGCGCGCTCGCACAGAAGAAGAAAGCGGCGGTGGCTCCCGTGGCGGATAGGACGCCCGCAGGTCAGGCCACCCAGTTTGATCCGAAACAAGATTTTGAAAAACTTTTAGAAAAACTCAACGATATGGAAGTCAAACAACTTTTGGATGCCATTGAGGCATTGACCAAGGAAGTGGCCGGTCTGCGTGCGCAGCTGGCACAAGGCGTTGCGGCGGCGCCCGCTGCCGAAGCAAAGCAGGAGGCGGACAGTCCCGCTGCCGTTCTCTCGAAGGCTAAGAACGTGATTATCGTCCCCGGGTACGGTATGGCTCTCGCGCAGGCGCAGCATGCTGTAAAGCAGCTCGCTGACAAGCTGGAGCATCGCGGAGCGAACGTGCGTTTCGCCATTCACCCTGTTGCCGGACGTATGCCCGGACACATGAACGTCCTGTTGGCGGAAGCCGACATCCCGTACGAGAAACTCTATGAGATGCAGGCTATCAACGACGATTTCAAGAACACTGACGCTGTAGTGGTTATTGGCGCGAACGACGTGCTCAACCCTGCTGCCAACACCGCCGAGGGTACGCCTATCTACGGTATGCCCGTGCTTGCGGTTGCTGATGCGCCGGAGGTTATCGTTTGCAACTACGACCTCAAGCCCGGTTATGCAGGGGTTGAGAACCCGCTCTATACACGCGAGAAGGGCGTTTATCTCTGCCTCGGCGATGCCAAGGAGACGCTGATGAACCTCATCGAGGGAATCAAGTAATCCTCGTATAGACGTATTGGTTGCACCCCTCCGCAGAAGCACACGTAACATGCTTCTTCGGAGGGGTGCTTTTTATCTCCCGTTTCCTTTCCCCTTTCAATTTTCACCTTTCCCCTTTCCACTTTCCACTTTCCACTTTCCCCTTCCTTAGTAGGAAATTAGTAGGTTGTTAGTAGGTGATTAGTAGGTTGGCGGGATAGGGCGGCCGTAGCCTTACGCTGTTTTTGTCGGTTCCATGTGAATGGATATGTGGGAGCGGTTGCCGAAGCGCTCGCGCAGTTTGTTTTCTATGAGCGAAGCGCGGTCGTGTGCTTCTTGCAGTGGGGTCGTGCCGTTCATCCGCACGTGTACTTCAATGGCGATGCGGTTGCCGATGCGTCGGGTACGCAGGTTGTGAGGGTCGCGGACGTCGGGCACGCTGCGTATGATGCTCAGTATCTCTTGTTCTGTTTCTTCAGGTAATGACCCTTCGGTCAGGTCTGCCATGCTGCCTCTTGCAAGGTCGATGGAGGTCTTTACCAGCATGGCTCCGATGATGATGCTGGCCACGGGGTCGAGCACTGTCCAGCGCTCGCCAAGCAGCAGTGCCCCGCCTATTCCCAATGCCGCTCCTATGGATGATATGGCGTCGCTGCGGTGGTGCCACGCATTGGTGATGAGTGCTTGTGAGTCGATTGCCTTGCCGCGGCGGATGGTATAGTGGTAGAGTGATTCCTTTATGACGATGGACGCAAGGGCGGCCCATAGGGCTATCTGCCCGGGGGACTCTATGTTTCCGCCATGCAGCCATAGGGAGAGTTTTTTCGCTCCGCTGACGAGAATGCCGATTGCTACTGCAAGCAGGCCGAGTGCGATGATGAACGAGGCGATTGTTTCGTATTTCCCGTGACCGTAGTCATGGTCTTTGTCTTGGGGCTTGGCGCTGATGCGTACGAAGACGAGCACGATGATGTCTGTCAGAAAGTCTGACAGTGAGTGTGCGGCGTCGGCTGTCATTGCCGCGCTGTTGCCTATGATGCCGGCTGTGGCTTTGAACGCTACAAGCAGGGCGTTGCACACGCTGCCACGGAGGGTGACACGGTAAATTTCCTGTTCGCGGGTCATGGTGCGATGGGTGTTTGTTTGGTCAGTTCGGCTTGCAAAAGTACACGAAATAGTACGGATACAAAAAAATAAAGATTGATTTTGCCTGCGTCAGGAATTCGCAGTATCTTTGCGGCGTTGCGAACTAATTATTGTTAGAAAGTATATGAAGAGTAAACTTGGACTGGATTTTAAGAAAGTGGAGTATGCCCGTTCGCTGGCGGGAAAGATTGCCACGGAGGTTCAGACCTTCGTCGAGCAGTACACCACGGTGGCTGTCGAGCGTACGCTCTGCCGCCTGATGGGAATTGACGGCGTGGACGATAACGGCGTGCCGTTGCCGAATGTGGTGGTCGATGCCTTGATGGAGAAGGACGTGCTCGGTGAGGGTGTCCTGTTCTTCTTGGGCAATGCCATGCTCGCTACGGGGCTGTGTCCGCAGGATATAGCCGAGAAGGTGGCGAAGGGGGAGTTGGACATCACCAAGGTGGTGACCACCGACCGCCGCCGTCTCATGGAGGTGTTGCAGCCTACTATCGACAGCAGCATTGAGCGCATCCGTACGCGCCGTCAGCGCCGGGAGCATTACCTTGAGACCATCGGAGAGGGACCGAAGCCGTACCTCTATATAATAGTGGCGACGGGTAACATCTACGAGGATGTGGTGCAGGCGCAAGCCGGTGCCCGTCAGGGAGCGGATGTCATTGCCGTTATACGCACCACCGGACAGTCCCTGTTGGACTATGTGCCGTATGGCGCGACCACGGAAGGGTTTGGTGGTACGTTTGCCACGCAGGAGAACTTCCGCATCATGCGCAAGGCGCTGGACGAGGTGGGCGAGGAGCAGGGTAGGTACATTCGCTTGTGCAACTACTGCTCGGGGCTCTGTATGCCCGAGATTGCCATTATGGGTGCCTTTGAGGGACTGGATGTGATGCTCAACGATGCGCTCTACGGTATTCTGTTCCGCGATATCAATATGCAGCGCACACTGATTGACCAGTATTTCAGCCGTATCATCAATGGCTTTGCTGGCGTTATTATCAACACGGGCGAGGATAACTACCTGACTACTGCTGACGCATACGAAGAGGCTCATACGGTGTTGGCTTCGGACTTTATCAACGAGCAGTT
>JAGCWE010000065.1 GCA_017962005.1 Paludibacteraceae bacterium
AAATGAATTATGAATAATTAATAATGAATATTTTAAATTATGAAGATTATGAAAACGTTGAGATATTTATTGAGCATGATAGCAGTAGTGAGCGTTCTGAGCCTTAGCGCCCAGACGCCCAACTACGGCAAGCCGTACAAGCATCATAGTACAACCGAGGCCATTTATGCACAAAGTGACGCACAGATTCCTGCAGCAACGATGGGTTCTGCCAATTCTGAATTTGTGCATTCAGGTTCGACGTTACCGATGGCAGCACAAACCGGTGTGACGACGACCTATGACAAGAGTTATGCCCCAAGTCGTCCACGTCGCGGGCTTGATGACGGGGACGATGATATTGATAAACCCGGTCAGCCATTCCCGCTTGGAGATGTGATGTGGCCGATGATGATGCTTGCCCTCGCGTTCGCGTTCGGCAAATGGATCGCAAAAAGGACCAAACCACTCCGCTAATTGGTAAAAGCGACTATTGCCTCCGCTCTTCCCAAAAATTAAAATTTTTCGGGAGCCCTATGAATAATAAATAGGAAACGCGCGTAGCGCGCAGGCGCGAGGAGTTGTCGGATTAAATCCGACGGAAATGGACGAAGAAAGAAAGCCGGATACTATCCGGCAAAACGAACGAAGCAAACCGGCATAGGATGCCGGGGTAATGGACGAAGAAAGAATGAAAGAGTGAAAGAATGAAAGAAACAAACATAAATATACCATGAAGAAGATATTGTTGATTTTGTTGGTAGGGCTCGGAGTGATGGGAATGCAGGCCGAGACATTTATCAAAGTGACAGATGCAAGTGCGCTGAAGGATGGCGACAAGGTGGTGATGGCTTATCCCGGTGCGAGCAAAGTGAGCGGGAACTTCTCGGACTCGAAGAAGTTCCTTACCGCCGTAGATGCTACTTTTGCAGACGGGAAAGCGACATTGGATGAGCCAACGGTTCTGACACTCAAGAAACACGGCAGTTACTGGAACCTGTATATCGGTTCGCACGCCGTAGGACACAACTCCGGCAGTAACGATCTGGACACCAAGTACCGCTACACGACCGATTATGCGATAAGCATTGAGAGCAACGGTATAGCGAAGATAGTGAGTCAGACGCCCGGTAAGAACAACAACGAGGTGTATTTCCGCTACAATGCCGCTTCGCCACGATTCAACGTGTATGCCGCCAACAGTACGGCTGCGGACATAGAGCTGTACATATTGGACGAAGGCAGTGTGCCGGATGTGGTGGTGGAGAGCGTGGAGGTTAGTCCGTCCAGTGCGACACTGCTGATTGGCAAGCAAACGACCTTGACTGCTACCGTTCTGCCTGAAGATGCCGACTTTCGAGATGTGACATGGAGCAGCAATAATACTGCAGTGGCTACCGTATCTTCCAGCGGAGTTGTGAAAGCTATAGCAGCCGGCACGGCAATCATAACTGCCACTGCAGGCGGGAAGTCCGGTTCGGCCACCATCACGGTTAAAGCAGAGCAGTCGTTCACGCTGAACATGGTGACCAACACCGCGCAACTAAAAGCCGGAAGCAAGGTGGCTTTTGCCAATGCTAAATACGACAAAGCAATGGGACTTTACGCGTCGGGGAACAATATCAAGGCCGTTGCGGCGACTTTCTCGGGCGACCGGGGAACGATGACTATTCCCGAAGAGTGCGTTTATACCGTTGAGACCAAAAACGGGCAATATGCCTTCAAAGATGCTAATGGACTATATCTCTACTCGTGGAGCGGCAACAAACTCGGTGCACAGGAAGACGTTTTCTATTGGACAGCAGAAGTACGCAAGACCAATATCATCATCAGCGCGGCAGAAAATGCCGGTTGGGGACATATCCAATATAACAACTCCGGAGCATGCTATAGCGTATACGCCTCCGCACAAGAAGAGTTGGTGATGTATTCGGAAGAAGCAACTATGGACATTGAGCCTATTCATGTGACGGAAGTGAAACTCAATATCACAGAGCTGACGCTGGAGGAGGAAGAGACGAAACAGCTGAAAGCCACTGTTTATCCAGCCGACACCGATTTTCCGGACGTGACATGGAGCAGCAGCAACGAGAACATAGCCAGTGTATCCAGTACCGGTCTCGTAACTGCCAAGAAAGCCGGCAATGCCACTATTACCGCCTCCACGGATGGCAAATCAGCCAGTTGTGCCGTTACCGTGACGGAAAAACCTGTTGGGCATGGAGACTATACATTAGTAAAATCGGTTTCCAATCTTAAAGTAGGAGACATTGTGGTTTTCGGTAACGCAACCGCACAGAAAACCGCTTATGAGTTTACAAGCACCTACTTGAGCGTGACAGAGGCCATTATTATCGGTGATAATTTGGACTGCGATAATGCTATGGAGTTTACGATGGGCAAAGACAATAATTATTGGACTTTCACGCACAATGGTATGCTTCTCGGCGGGGTAGAAAAGACATTGAGTCTGGGCGGAGGTACCACACAATGGACTATCGATATTTACGAAGGCGAGGCAGAAATCAAGCCAAAAGGGTCTGACTACGTTATTCAACTGAACGACGACCGTTTCAAACTCTATGCGGCCGACTCGTTCTATCCATGCGAGCTGTACAAGAGAGACGGCCAAGGGGAGGAACCGCATGAGGGGATAGACGAGACGAACGTGACGAAACCGGCGCAGAAAGTATTGCGCGATGGACAGTTGCTTATCATACGGAATGGGGAGACGTATAGTGCGTCGGGAGCGAGATTGTAAGGAACGAAAGAGTGAAAGAATGAAAGAGTGAAAGAATGAAAGAGTGAAGGACACAAATGGAGCTGGTGAGGCTCCATTTGTGGGTAAAAGAGATGGGGAAAAGTATGCAAATCCGGAATAGAACTCCGAAATTGCATAAAAATATCAAGAAAAATTTGCAGGATTAAAATAAATTTTGTACCTTTGCAGCGTCAAAGGTAACGAATAAAAAATCATATATATATGGAAGCGACATTAAGACAAGACGATTTCATATCAGTGGCAGAACCGCTGATTGATCCGAATTGGAAAGAACAACAGAAGTATTCTCACAAAGAATTCTGGGATATGGCTTATGCCGACTTGGGTAAACGCTATGGTTTAACCCGAGTTGTCTTTTATCATGGGATTTGAAGTCAGGAGATTGAACTATGAGAAGATGGCGATATTGTATTCTATTGACGATGAAATAGTATATATTCACCGCATATTACCCCAAAGTATGGTGATTTATTAATATGCCGGGATAATAAACGAAGAAAAAATTAAATTTATGCGACAGACGATACTCCTATTGGCGCTAATGGCGGTGATGCCAATGGCTGCTCAGAAGAGCGGCTATGACCAGTTCCGGCAGCAACAGAATGCCAAGTTCAATCAATTCAAGGCGGAACAGCAGGCCAAGTACGATGCTTTTCGCAGGCAAGCGAATGAGGAATATGCCGAGTTCATGCGTCAGGCTTGGGGTGAGCACGACGAGCACGAAGCGGATACCGCCATCGTAGAAGAGATTGTGGTGCCGTATATCTACCAGGAGTACGAGACTCTGCCCGCTTCCGATACCGGTGCAGCCGAAGAGGATAGCGTGGCTTTAGCCAAAGACAGTACAGCCTTGGCGAACGACAGCATCGAAGAAGATACGTTCGTTATCAAATGGGAGAAAGTTTGGCCCATCCCGACGCCCAAGTCGGAGTTGGCGACGCAGCCGATACAGATCCCTACCCGACCCGGTGTGACCATACTGCCGAAGGCTGAACCGGCGCCGTCTCCCATAGCTCCCGTGGCACCGAAAGCGATTGCTTGCAAGAAAGTATCGATAGCCTATTACGGCACGATTATCACCATCCCCTTCCCCGAACAAGACAAGCTGAAGATCAAAGCGCTGACGGAAAACGGCATTGCCGACGCATGGCTGATACTGGCCGATAGCATCTACGACAACACCATCAAAGCGGCGCTGGACGTGCGCAAGACAAATGCGCTATGCGACTGGGCGTACATGAACGTGCTGCGCGAGGTGACAGAGAAACAATACGGCAAGACGAACGAGGCCGTGTTGGCACAAGCGTTCATCATGACGCAGTCGGGTTACCGGATCCGGTTGGGCCGGAATGAGACACAACTGTACCTTTTGTCCGCCAGCCAGTACGACATCTTCGATTTGCGGTATTTCATGATAGACGGGTCGAAGTTCTACATCGTCAGCGGTGAGCGGAACGCGAAGATGTTTATCTGCGAGGCCAAGTTCGAGAAGGAGAAACCGCTATCGCTTCAGATGACAGCTCTGCCGCATTTAGGCTACGAGCAGACGGAGAAAAGGACGCTGAGTTCGAAGAAAGGTGTGACGACAGCGGCGAGCGTGAACAAGAACCTGATTGATTTCTTCGACCATTATCCGCAAGCGTGCTACAAGGGCGATCAGGCTACGCGTTGGGTTGCCTATGCGAACACGCCGATCGAGAAACAGGTGACGAAGATGCTGTATCCGCCTTTGGAGAACGCCATCAAAGGACTGAATCAGCGGGATGCCGTTTGGCTGCTGCTCAACTGGGTCCAGACGGCTTTTGCGTATGAGTACGATGATAAAGTATGGGGACACGACCGCGCATTCTTCGCACAAGAGACATTGTTCTATCCCTACTGCGACTGCGAGGACCGTTCGATCCTATTCTCCCGCCTGGTCCGCGACTTGGTGGGACTGGATATCGTCTTCCTCTACTATCCGGGGCACTTGGCAACAGCTGTCGGGTTCACAGAAGAGGTGGCCGGTGATTGGGTGGAATACAACGGCAAGAAATACGTGGTATGCGACCCGACTTACATCAATGCAGGCGTGGGCAAGACGATGCCCGGAATGAATAACAAGGCGGCGCAAATCATTGCACTAAAATGATTATTGATTATTGATTATTGATTTTAGATTTATATAACAAAAAAAATAAAAGAAAAATGCTTATTGTTTTATAGTACTTCGTACTTTAAATCTTTGCTTCGATAACTTATTTATAAATAAATTTAACATAACTTATTCAATCAAAGCTTTACTCATTGAGCCATAAAACAATAATCACAAAAAATGTCAAAAAATTCCGAAAATAATCAGAGATAGACATATGAAGAAAAAACTTACAATAATAATTGTATGCTTGGTGGGAGCGGTGCTGGTGGCGGCATTTTGGAGCGGATACCGCGATGCAAAGCAGATGGGTATGGTGAACACGAATGACCATCCGACACACGGCGCAATCTATTTTGATGACGAGTTAGTGCCTGCCGATCCGCTGATAGTAGGCCGATGGGTGAACTGCGACAATCCTAAATGGCACAAGGTGTATTACGATGACTATGACGAGGAGGAGTGCTTCTATTGGGGCAAAGAATGGGACGAGAGCGAAGACATTTACGAAGAAGATCTGGACTATCATGGCAACGGTTGGTTCCATTGGGACAAGCGGGACAATGTGATACGGGAGTTTGCTACGATGAGTGTGCGCAATGTGCCTATTCGCCGTGAGTATCAGATCACAGTATCCAACAAAGACTCATTTGTTTACAGAGAACCGGACCACGAGAACGTGGTATTCCGTTTTGTAAAAAAATCAATAACTAACCTTTAAATAATTAACACTATGTCAAAGAAATTCATTTGCCCGATTTGCGGTTATGTCTTTGAGGGCGAGGAGGCACCGGAACGTTGTCCGCAGTGCAAACAAGTAGTTAAATGGAAAGTGGCAGACGAAGGAAAACTGGACTTCGCTTGCGAGCATATCTTAGGCGTTGCCAAGGATGAGCAAGATCCGATTATTCATGAAGGACTCCGAGCGCATTTCATCGGCGAGTGCACCGAGGTAGGTCAGTATCTGGCTATGGCTCGTCAGGCAGACCGTGAAGGCTATCCGGAGATTGCAGAAGCTTTCCGTCGTTATGCTTTTGAAGAGGATGATCACGCAAAGCGCTTTGCTGACTTGCTCGGTGAGAGCGTTTGGCACACCAAGACGAATCTGGAGAAGCGTATGTTGGCTG
>JAGCWE010000066.1 GCA_017962005.1 Paludibacteraceae bacterium
AAGCCGCAGAGGCACGCAAGTTCGTCCAGGACGGCATCCTCTACATCGAGCGTGACGGCGTAATCTACAACGCACAGGGACAGAAAGTGGGGAAAGTGGAAAACTGAAAGTGGAAAGTGGAAAGTGGAAAAGTGAAAGTGGAAAACTGAAAGTGGAAAGTGGAAAACTGAAAGGTTCTTCGGAATAACGGAGCAACCGGAATAAAAAAGAATCGTGGCGAAGAAGTCGCCGCGATTCTTTTTTATGTGCAGGCGGTATGCCTGCGCGCCATGCGGTTAGCGTGCTGTCTTCTATTCAAATCCGAAAACGAACCAGACTGCGAGGATAAGGCAGATGCCCGCCACGATATGGTTCCAATGCAACTGCATGTGAAAAACCGCCATGGAGAACAGGACAAAGACAACCAGCGTGATGACCTCCTGTATAATCTTGAGCTGCATCAGGCTGAAGGGTCCTCCGTTGCCGTCAAAGCCAATGCGGTTGGCAGGCACCTGCAGGCAGTATTCAAACAATGCGATTCCCCAACTGAAGAGGATGACAAGAATAAGCGGCCATCGGTGGAACCAGTCGAACTGGTCCAGCTTGAGATGCGCGTACCACGCGATGGTCATCATAATGTTCGCCAGAAAAAGAAGAATGACTGTTTCCAATCCCTGTATCATAATTGTGATGTGGTATTTAGTTGCTTATATTATTTATTCCGCAGGTGCTTCGCTTGTGTTCTGTCCGATTCCGCTTATGTTTTGCTGTGGTGAGTGTCCGTGCGGCACGTTCTCTTGCCGTTGGAGTGCGTGCAGCAGGGAAGAGCGCACGTCGGGGTTGAGGGTTTCCAGTTCGCGGAGCAGTTCCCCCATCCTCCGTCGGTTGGTCAGGTCTTCCCATTCGCAGGGAATCTTCTGCGTGCGGTAGCCGCGCAGGTCCGCGTAGGCGCGTATGTCCGTCTCGCGAATGCACCACAAGGGGCGGATAAGCGTGATGGGCATCTTGTCCAAGGGCAGGGCAGGGGGAATGGATGTGGCACGCCCCTCAAAGACAAGGTTCATCAGAAGCGTATTGAGCACATCGTCCTGGTGATGTCCAAACGCGATCTTGTTGCAGCCCTCCTCCTGCGCCACCTGCAGCAACGCCTTCCTTCTGTACCACGAGCAGAGGAAACAGGGCGACTTCCTTTCCGCGCCCACTATATGCGTGTCGCGAATCAGAAGCGGCACTCCCGCCTCGCGGCAGAACCGCTCCAGATAGGATGTGTCGGTGAGGTACTTGCGTTCGCTGATGCGCACATGAACTGCCGTAACGCGTATGGCGGGCTTGAAGACACGCGCCTGCCGTCCCATCAGTTCGGTCAGCAGCAGACTGTCCTTTCCTCCGCTCAGACCAATGAGCACATGGTCGCCGTCGGCAAGCAACTGCCGTCCGGCACACGCCTTGTGGAACAAACTCCACAACTTCGCCTGGGCTTGTTTCTCCTGCCTGTTCATTGGTGCGGTGGCAAGCAACTGACTGTTCAAACAGTAAAAAGAGGCTCACAGAAACACTGTGAGCCCTGCCTTATGTGCGTATGGATTATTCCGCCGTGCCACCGAGCGCGTTGTAGCGTACCCCGTTGCGGATGATGTATATCACGCCGTTCTCCACGACCTTGCGTGCAGCCTTCTCCGCTACGGTCGCTTCCAGTGCGGTTGTAGCCGCCTTGTAGGTGAGGCTTGTCCAATGCCATGTGCCAGCGGGAGCCAGTTCCCAGCAGTAGAAGGTGCCTTTGTTCTCGTAGCGGACCCACGGCGCGGTAACGGTGCCTGACAGCAGACCTCCCACTTCCCATGAATCGGGCATCTCCTCGGCGGAATAGAACAGTTCGATGTCCTTGCCTTCTTTCTGCACGTTGAAATAGACACCTGTTCTCTTGCCGGTTGACTTGACCGTGTAGATGCTCTTGATAGGCACGTCGGTGAACGTCACTTCCACGGTAGTGCCGGTGGCTATGTCCGCCGCGACGAGCGCGTCCAGCCCTGTGTAACTTGCGATTTGCACATCGCCCTCAATCTTTGTCGCCACCACATACGCATAGGTGGTACTGCCGCTTTTTGCGGCATACATGGCGTACCCCGTCACGGTGATGCTTGTGTTGTTCATCGCCGAGATGTCCTCGAGAGGCTTGATGACAGAGGCTTTGTTGACAGCGCCTTCCAGTGTGAGGTTGAAGTACTTGTTATTGTTGATGTTCAGCGTGGCCTCAAAGGTCACATACTTCTTTTCACGGCTGTTGTCCGCCACCCATGCGTCCATAGTCTCAGCGGTCCATTCCTCGGCTTCGGGATAGGTCACCTCCTCTGTTCCCAGCACCTCGTATGTGGCGCTGGTGAGTTGTTTGGCTCCACCGTATTCGCCAATGGTAGCCGTTGCGCGCACGCGGTCGCCCACTTTCAGCCCGCTGACATCCTTGTGGCAGTAGATGAGTCCGGTAGCGTCCTGCAGCACCGCGCCATCCGCCGCCAAAGCGGCAATCACACCTTCCACGGTAACTTCCGCATCTTTCGCCGCAGCGTTCGCTTCCGCCACCGTAATCGTCTCGGCAAACATGCCGACACTCAACAACCATCCGGTCAACAAGAGAGATAATTTTTTCATATTCAGTCCTTTCTTTTTATATATGTTATCGAAATGGCATCGAAACGCGTTTTCCTAACGCGCCGCAAAAGTACATAATTCTCTCCGAAAGTCAAGTAAAAGAGTCCATATTTTTTTCCATATTTTCATGACAAACGCACCCCAATGCCGCGCTGCGGGCAGGGTGACGTACCGCTGAGGTGCCGATGAGATTTGCTTAGTAACCCAATAATCACCCAATAATCACCCAATAACCACCCAATAATAACCCAATAAAAACCCAATGCTTCCAGCATACAGTCGGCAAGAAAAGAAGCGACTGCAACAAATTCCGACGTGACCGCCCCGATATTGTTCGCAATTATTTGCAAGTTTACGACAGGCGGGCTATCTTTGCGCGCTTTTTGCGAAAAAATACACTCACGATGAAAGGATACAGAGGGAAGACTGCCTTTGTGGCACTTATGCTTTTGCTTTTCAGTATGCCGCTGTCCGCCGTGGTGGCGAAGCCCGGCACGGGTCTGTACGGCGATGAATACGGACACTACAGGAAAGACGCGGACGGCCGCATCCATGCCCCGTCGCGACAACCGAGCGGTCTGCGCCGCATGCCCACGCTGGACACCACCTTCCCCACACAAGGAGATGTCAGAAGCCTTGTCATCCTCGTCAACTACGCCGATGTCAGTTTCTCCGTTGCCAATCCGAATGAGGCGTTCACGAAGATGCTCAACGAGGAGAACTACAGCGACAACGGCGGCACGGGCAGCGCCCGGGACTACTTCATCGCCTCCTCAACCGGCGTGTTCCGCCCCTCCTTCGACGTGTACGGTCCGGTGACCCTTCCCCATACCCGCGCGTACTACGGCGGCGAGGACGGCGATGCCGTGCTGATGGTCATAGACGCCTGCGACATTCTCGAACACGAGATAGACTGGTCGCTGTATGACGAGAACGGGGACGGCGATGTGGACAACGTGTTCATCTATTTCGCCGGGCACAACGAGGCAGAAGGCGGTCCGGAAGAAGCCGTCTGGCCGCACAGATACTACGTGTTCACCGAAAAAGGCGATAAGACCATCCAATACTACTACAAAGGCAAGGACGGCAAGGACTACTGGCTGTGGGACTATGCGTGCACGTCCGAGCTGAGCGGCGAATACGGGACGAACATGTGCGGAGTAGGGACGTTCTGCCACGAGTTCAGCCACGTTCTCGGTCTGGACGACCTGTACGACACCGCCAACAGCGACAACTACACGGTGGGCGCATGGGACATCATGTGCTACGGCAACTACTGCAACGACGGACGTACACCGCCCTCCTTCACGGCCTTCGAACGTTTCTACCTCGGATGGATGACGCCCGAACAACTCGTTGAAACGAAGGACTGCACGCTTGAACCTATCGAGACATCCAACCGTGCCTACCTCAT
>JAGCWE010000067.1 GCA_017962005.1 Paludibacteraceae bacterium
GAGCCGCAGACCAAACTGCGCGAACGCGACAACGACAACTATATCCCATCCAAGCAGCTCTTCTTTGACGGACCTGACGGAGAGCGGATCATGTTCAAGGAGGCAAAGCGTTACACGCGCTCCGAGATGATGGTGATGGAGATGCTCGAGCAGAACAACTGGGAACGCCCCATCTATTTCGCTGTAACCGTGGGCGATGACTACTATCTCGGTTTGCGTCCGTACTTCGAATTGACCGGTCTAGCCTACCGCGTCACGCCTACCAGAAGCGAAGACGGCAGGGCGCGTGTCAATACGGACGTGATGTACGAGAACATGATGCACCGCTTCCGCTTCGGCAATATTGACCAACCTGGCATCTATGTCGATGAGAACCTGATGCGTATGTGCCATACTCACCGTATGATGTTCCTCGAACTATCTGAGGCTCTCTACCGAAAAGGGGAGAAAACCAAAGCCGTAGAGGTCATCGATTATGCAGAGAAGATGCTGCCCGACTACAATGTTCCTTACGACTATTCCTCGGCATCAATGGCTGCCATTCGTTACGCCATAGGCGACAAGGACGGAATGACGGATAATATGGCGAAAGCGGATACGGTGATGGAGTCTGTCGCACAGACCTGCGTTGAGTATCTCCGCTGGGCGGATTCGCTATCAAAACGCGATAAAAAGACTGTGCAATCAACTGTTAACCAGAATCTCGGAATACTCGGGTACGTGCTGCAGAACCTCAACAGGTATCGCCGCGACGAAATTTTTAGCCTCTATTACCCCGAGTATGAACACTACGCCCAGTAAAAATTCAGGAACACCCGCGACTGCATAACGCAGATAGTCACTCACAGCCGGACTGCAAACCTATTGCAGTCCGGTTGTAGTTTCGCTTATCTCGTTCCAAGTGTACCCCCTCTGAAGAAGGAAACGGAACAGACGGATCTTCTCCTCCGCGCTGTCCGCCGTGGGACGGGAAGCGATGAGACGCTGCAGGTTATTGATGTATTCCGTCTGGTCAATCTCAGCCAATGCGCATTCTATCTCCCTGTCCGGAAGTCCTTTGGCGCGCAGCGCATAGCGGATTTTCTGTCTGCCCCACCGAGCGAACGACACCTTGTCGTGGACAAAGGCGCGGCAGTAACGGCGGTCATCCAGCCATCCGTTGTCGTACAGGTATGCCACAACCGTCTCCCTGTCCGCATCCTCCGCTCCCCATGCGGCAAGTTTCTGCTCCACCTCCTGACGACAACGCTCCGCCTGCGAGCAATAACGCTCCGCTTTGTTCCGTAATTCCTTAATGTTCTCCGGCATATAGATACATTCAACCTTCAATTGTTCAACTTTCCACGCACCATCCGGTTCTTTCCGTAAGTGTCTTTCCTGACTATCACATCCGCATAGCCTTCCGCCAATAGCAGGTCTTGCACGGCACTGCCCATCCGCTCGTTGATTTCGAAATACAGGGTCGGGGCAAGCCGCTTCCGGATGATGGCGCGGTAAAACAGAAGCGGGTCATTGTCCGGTACAAACAGAGCCGCCGCAGGTTCGTAGCGCAGGACATTCTCCTCCATAGCCGCTTTCTCCTTTTCCATCACGTAGGGAGGATTGCTTACCACGATGTCAAAAGGACAGCCTTCTCGCGGACTATCTTCTTCCGCCTCAGTAATATCCTTTTGTGAGAACCGTATGGACACCCCGTTGCGGGCAGCGTTCTCCTGTGCGATACGCAGGGCGGCTTCGCTTATGTCCCACGCACATACATCCCAGTCGGGAAAACGCCGTTTCAACGCAATCGCTATACATCCGCTGCCGGTACCGATATCCACCACACGCAAAGGCGGTCTTTCGCCGTCACTCAACGCGGCGGTATCCTGAATCACCCATTCGACCAATTCGCCCGTCTCGGGGCGGGGGATGAGCGTGTCCTGCGTCACGCGGAGACCCAGTCCCATCCACTCCGTCTTCCCGAAAATATACTGAACCGGCTCTCTCTCCAGAAGCCGCCGGAGATAAACATCCAAATCGTGAATCTCCAACGGTTCCTGACGGAGCAGCAACTCGCCGCGCGACTTGCCTGTCAGTTCCTCAACCAACCACAGAGCCAATGCGCGCGCCTCGTCCTGCGGATAAACATCCGACAGAATCCGGGTTATATATCCGACAGTGGGTGACATAGTGATTTCACTCTATCGGGAAGTCAAAATAAGTGTCAGGATAGGGTTCGTTGGCAAGGGTGAAGTGCCACCACTCGCTGTCGATACCGACAAAGCCGTGACGCGCCATCGCATCGTGGAGAATCAGACGATTCTCTGACTGTCTATACAACGTGCAACGGAAGTCCGGATGACTCTCAATACCGAACCAGTCGAAAGGCGAGCCCATGTCAAGTTCCTTTCCCGTGGCGGCATCAATAAGTGTCAAGTCCACCGTCGAACCGCGACTGTGGCTGGAACGGGCGTAGATATAACCCTGCTCAAACAGGAGGCTCTTGTCCACCATCGGATAGAACACCGCTTTCATCGCAGTATCCTGCACGTCCTCCGCCCAGCGGATGAAATGATTGACAGCGCGTTGCGGGCGGTAGCTGTCCCATATCTTCAGACGGTAACCATTGGCCTTCAGTTCATCGCTGACGGCTTTGAGCGAGTCCGCCGCCTGACGCGTCATCAGCGCCAACGGACGCTCATAACCATCTATGCGCTTGCCCACGAAATTGTAGGTACTGTAATAGCGGATTTCGAGAATCACATCGGGTATAACTTCGGTCACTTCCACGAAGTCCGAACGGTCGTAGATGGGGTCGATGGTCTGTTCAGCCTTACGACAGCAGGCGGACAGCATCAGGACAGATAGAAGGGTAAATAGTATTTTTCTCATAAACTCTCTTTTAAGATTGCTTTAATGTCGGCGGGGGTGAGGTCGAGGTAACCGGCGGGATAGATGACGGTGGTGGAAACGATGTCGTCAATCATGTCGGGCGTGGCACCGATTTCGGTGATAGTAAGCGGCAGGCCTATCTCAAGCATCCAGTTCTTCAGAGCCTCCAGACCGGCTTCGGCTATCTGGCGGTCGGACTTGCCTTCGGGACGGATACCCCACACGTTCCCGGCGAATCGCACGAACTTGGGCAGTCCTTTCTCCATCGCTCGGCGGTAGTACGCCATCGAGACAGACGCGAGCGTGTATCCGTGCGGTGCGTGGGTCCAAGCACCCAGGGAGTGTCCAATCATGTGCACCATCCAGTCCTGCGACTTGCCGCACTTGATGAGCGTGTTGAGCGCCCACGTCGCCGTCCACATGATGTTGCTGCGCGCCTCGTAGTCCTGCGGGTTGCGGACCGCCGCACGGGACGAGACAATCAGGCTGCGCATGAGTCCTTCGGCGATGTAGTCGGTGGTGTTGTCATCGAAATCGGAGAAGTACTGCTCGAAGATGTGGTTCATGAGGTCGTAGATGCCGGCTTTCATCTGCTCGACGGGCACGGTCATGGTGAAACGCGGGTTGAGGATGGCGAAGCGGGGCATCAGGCGGCTGTCGAAGACATGGCCGAGTTTGTTGCTGCGGGCGGCGTCGGTGATGACCGAACCGCCGTTCATCTCGCTGCCCGTACCCGCCATCGTGAGGATGCAACCGATAGGGAGTATGCGCTGGTCTTTCGGCGGCTGGTTGCCCTCCACCCAGAACGACTGCCAGTAGTCGCCGTCGAAATAAGCTGACGCCGCCACGCCTTTCGAATAGTCGCAGACGCTGCCGCCGCCAAGCGAGAGAATCCAGTCCACTTGGTTATCACGGGCGATGCGGATGCCTTCGTCCAGTTTTGCGAGGGTAGGGTTGCTCATCACGCCCGGGTTCTCGATGACGGTCTTGCCGCTTTCGCGGAGGATGGCGACGACCTGGTCGTAAATGCCGTTGCGGCGCACGCTTCCGCTGCCGTAGTTGAGCAGCACGCGAGTGCCGAAATTAGCCAACTCGCCTTTGAGGTTCTCCAAAGACGCTTCACCAAAATAGAGCTTGGTGGGATTGTAATACGTGAAATTGCCTTGCATACTATTAGGTTTTAAATCAAATCACTTACTTCCAACGGCACGTAGCCGATAAGGTCCTGCGGGGCGAGGCGGAGCTGCATGCCGCGCTGACCGGCAGAGACAAATATTCTTTCGTGGAGCAGGCAGGTCTCGTCGATATACGACGGGAAGGGCTTCTTCATCCCTATCGGGCAGCAGCCGCCACGTATGTAGCCTGTCAGAGGCAGCAGCTCCTTCTGCGCAATCGGCTTGCACGACTTGTTGCCGCTGGCTCGTGCCGCCTTCTTCAAGTCCACTTCGCACGCGCCCGGCACGACATAAACAAAGTGCCTGACATTGTCGCCCTCCAGCACGATGGTCTTGAACACGGTGTCGATGTCCTCGCCCAACTGCTCC
>JAGCWE010000068.1 GCA_017962005.1 Paludibacteraceae bacterium
AGTGGGTGTTGAGCCAGACGGGATGGTACTTACTGAGCATCGCGCACAGTTCGGGCGTGATACGCTGCGGGCAAACTACGGGCACGCGGCTGCCGAGACGGACAATCTCCACGTGATCAATCTTGCGCAGACGGGAGATGATATACTCCAGCTTCTTGTCACCGACCATCAGCGCATCGCCGCCCGACAGCAGCACATCGCGGACAGTTTCCGTCTTCTCTATGTATTCGAGTGCTTTTTCGATGCGTTCCGACGGACTCTCGTCATCCTTCTGACCCGCGAAACGGCGGCGGGTACAATGACGGCAGTACATCGAACACATATCCGTGATGAGGAACAGCACGCGGTCGGGATAACGGTGCGTCAGTCCCGGCACGGGCGAGTCCTCGTCCTCATGCAGCGGGTCAAGCAGATCCGCCTCCGCCTGATGGGTCTCGGCGGCGGTGGGGATGCACTGCTTGCGCACGGGATCGTACGGGTCATCGGGATTGATGAGACTGAGGTAGTAAGGGGTGATGGCCATACGCAATGTGCTGAGCACACTGCGCACGCCCTCCTGCTCCTCCTCCGTGAGCTGAACATACTTCTTGAGTTCGTCCAGCGTCTCTACACGGTTCCTGACCTGCCAATGCCAGTCGTTCCAGTCCTGGTCACTGACATTGGGGAACATCTGTTTTCGTCTGGATTCAGCCATAATCCTACTTATCAAGCGTACAATTCTTCAAAAATCTTGCGCAGTTCAGGACTCTCGCGCAACTCCTGCAGGGTGAACTCGGCATGACCCTTGGTATAGCCGTTACCCATAATCATGTTCACGTCCGCACCGATACCTTCGGCTCCGAGAGAAGCCTTGGTGAAGGAAGTCGCCATCGAGAAGAAATAAACGATACCGTCGTCCTTCGTGCAGAGGATGGCGGTCATCTCCTGGTCGGGCACGTTCACGCAGTTGATGGTCACGTCAGCCATCTTGCCGTCGGTCAGGCGCGATACGAGCTCGTAAACCTGTACGGGAGTCATACCCGCCGCGCTCTCCACGATGTCGCAGAAGCCGAGGTCCTTGATGCGCTTGGTCGATTTGGGGCTGTTGGCGATACCAATCACCTTGCCGGTCACGCCCACGCGTTTCTTCGCCTCATAGCAGCAGAGCATACCGCTCTTGCCGCCGGCACCAAGGATAACAACAGTCTGACCATACTGGCAAAGCTTGGCGGTCTGCGCGGGAGCACCGGCTACGTCCAAAGCTGACAGAGCCAGTTTCTCGGGCATGTCGTCAGGTATCTTGGCGTAGATGCCGCTCTCGAAAAGGATGGCCTTGCCCTTGATGTCCACCTGGTCCACATCAGCGCGGATAGCGAGAATCTCGTCGATGCGCAGCGGAGTGAGTGAGAGGGATACAAGCGTCGCTATACGGTCGCCTTCTTTGAGGTCAATCTTGCCTTTCAGCGCGTCACCAATCTTCTCCACCTTGCCGAGCAACATACCGCCCGAACCCGTGCGGCGGTTGCGGTGCTTACCCTGCAACTCCACATTGAGCAACATCTCCTTCTTGATTTCCTCCATAATGCGCTCCTCAGAAGCACCTTCGCCTGCCTGCTGACGGGCGTAGTTGTGAATGTCAGTGAACGAAGCCGAGTCGATATTGAGTGTCTGAACGTCAATCAGAATCTCGTTGTCGTAGATTTCGTCCATGTTGTTATCCACTTTGTTGGCGGGCTGAGGCAGAACGCCTACAGGCTCAATGACGCGGTGTACACCGTACTTGTTTCCGTGTTTTTGCATAGTAGTTATGTTTTCTTTAAGTTTGTTTGTTTCTGACTCATCGGTTTTTACCGGACAACCGGTATCCCTTATTTCTTCAGGGAGAGGATTTCCCTTGCCTCATCGGAGGTGGCTATCCCGCGTCCGAGTTCCTTGGCGAGGCGCACCACTTTGGCTACCAATTCGCCGTTGGACTGCGCCAAAACACCCTTGCTGAGATAGAGGTTGTCCTCAAATCCCACGCGGACGTTGCCGCCCATAGCGATAGCAGCCGCAGCCATCGGGAAGGCACTGCGACCTACGCCCGTGACGGTCCATGTAGAACCAGCAGGAATCTTGTTCACCAACCAGCATAGGTTGTCCACCGTAGCGGGTGTGCAGCCGGGTACGCCCAACACGAAGTTGAACTGCCTGGGTGCGCCGGGAACCTGCCCTTTGCGCGCCATCGTCAGGATGGTATCCAGATGTCCCATCTCGAAGCACTCGTATTCGGGTTTGATGCCGCGCTCCAGCATACGCTTGCCGAACGCGCGCATAGTAGGCATCGTGTTGTCAAATATCTCGTCACCGAAATTGCACGTTCCGCAGTCCAGCGTAGCCATCTCGGGAACGGGAGTCGTGTCGGTTGATTGCAGACGCTCGTCAGGACTCATACCCACAGCACCGCCTGTACTGGGAATAAGAATCACATTCGGGCACACTTTCAAGATAGCCTCTGTGCACTCCTGAAAGCGTTCGCGGCTCTGTGTGGGCTTGCCGTTGTCCTCGCGAACGTGCAGATGCACGATAGCCGCACCGGCATCCACCGCCGACTTGGCTTCGCGGACAATCTCTTCCACCGTATAGGGGACATTGGGGTTCTGCTCTTTGGTAACCTCCGCGCCGCAGATAGCGGCAGTGATAATCAGTTTGTCCATAATTATGAATCGTGAATTATGAATTTCTCTGACATTCCTTCGGGGTCACGCATGTACCGCTGGCACGGCAGACTACAATCGGCTCGGCGAGCTCATCGGCAGCCGACGGGGATCTGTCGGGACGCGCCACAGCCACCTTGCGGGCTTCGAAGAGCATGTGACGGCTCGTGTTGCCCTCACGGTCAATCCAACCCTCCGCCTCTATATAGTCGCCCGCATAGACGGGAGCGAGAAAATCTATCTGGTCGTATGCGCGGAACAGGCCTTCATCACCGTCACGCATAATCAACAACTCGGTCGCCACATCGCCAAAGAGGTGAACCATGTGCGCACCATCCACCAGATTGCCTCCGTAGTGCGCATCCTTCGCGCTCATACGCAAGCGCAGTTTTGTCCTGTATTCCATTGTGAGTTCGGTTTTAGAGTCTAACATTCAGAGAAGTTCCCCACTATTTCTCCACATAGATGGCATCCACATAGATACCGGAGCAGTGTACCTGTTCGGGCTTGATTTCGCCGCGCTTAACGAGTTTCTCCGCCTCGACAATCACGTAGTCTGCGGCAGTTGCCATCAAGGGGTTGAAGTTCTGCGTTGTGCCAAGGAAGACCATATTGCCGTCCTCGTCCACGATGTTGGCGCGCAGAATGGCGACATCGGCACCGAGCGGCTTTTCCAGCAGGTAATCCTTGCCGTCAATCTTCACGACTTCCTTACCATCAGCCATTATCGTTCCGATGCCCGTGGGAGTCAGCACGCCGCCAAGACCGGCACCTTTGGCGCGGATGCGCTCCGCCAGTGTACCCTGCGGCACGTAGTCCACGATGAGCGTGCCCTCGTTCTTCTGAATCGCGGTCTGCTTGTTGGTGCCAGTGTGCGACACAATAGCGCGCTTCACCTGGTGATTGGCCACCAGTTTGCAGTGCGCCACCTAGTCAAAGGCGGTGTCGTTGGCGATGATGGTCAGGTCTTTCACTCCTTTTTCCACGAGGGCGTCCGTTATCTGCACGGGACTGCCATTGCCCAGAAAGCCGCCGAACATAACGGTCATTCCGTCATGCACTTTCTCAACGGCTTTTTCCAATGTAATGAGTTTGTTCATAGTATGATAGTTTTAAGTATGCAAGATGCTTCCGACAGATTGAAAAAAGTAGCCATGCACATTTTCGCCGCAAAAATACAGAAATAATCCGAATCGTACAGCAAAAAAGTAAAAAAATGCGGCAGCCTAGTTCTTAATGACCCGCCGGAACGACAGTGAACAAGGGCGTGTAAGGCTCGTTCACCGTGCCGAGACGGGTGTCGTTGACAAAAGCAAACTCTTCCGACACAAAGACATTCTTCAGCGCGGCAGAGTAATAACGCAGGCGGATTCTCCCTGTACTGTCCCCGTTGCCGGCGACATACAGCCAGAACAGTCCGTCCGCCTGTTCCGCCACGCCCAGACACGTTTCGTTGCCGTCAAAGGCTGCAAGCATATCGTCAGCCGTCATCTGATAGCCTGCGGATTTCAATAGTTTCTGTTTCATTTTCTTCGGCCGTCCTATCCCACGAGGGCGAATAAAGGTTTCACTCGCGGCAGGTCTTCCGGCTCGTTTCACGCTCCCCCGCCTTCCCATCTCAATGACAGTGGCATAGTGGAGGACGCTGTTTAGAAACTTACGGCAGCGTGGACTGCACAGGTCTTTCACCTGTTTCCCTTTTAATCCGTTGCATGAGAAACACGAACGGAACCACAAGAGTCTTACGGGGTCATTCCTGTAAGAACGGCGCAAAAGTACTACCATTTCTGGCTATCTGCAAGGAAAGACGAGATTTTTTGTATGTTTCTGCTAATTTGCGGAGGCGCAGAGTGGGTGGGGATACGAGTAAGGGTGTGACAAGAAAGGACTCCCGCGACAACCGTATGTCGCGGGAGTTCTTGTATTATGCCTCTCAGGAGGCGTTTACAAAACCTTCAGAGCGGATTACCACTGGTCATCGGACGCTTCGGGATGGAAATGGAGCGACGAATCGCCACCGTCATCACTTACGCACAACATTGCAGCCAAGAGAGGCATAATGTCTGTCTGAGGGATAACATACTGATTCTTCACTATTCTGTCCTCCGTTTTTGTCATTTAACAATCTGTCCATGCACATTGTAGCGTACACCGTCCCTGATGATATAGAACACGCCGTTCTCAAGAACCTTTGCGCTTTGCATATCGGTTCCGGCGTTCTCAACACCTGTGGCAGTCTGCTCCTCGGCAAAGATGAAGCGCATACGCTGGGGAGCCAACGAGCCGCCGAATACCACGTAGGCTTTGTGCGGGTTGAGGTTCGTACCTTCGTACCGATAGAATCCCACACCGTTCTTTCCGCTGAGCACATAGCAGTTGGCGGGAGTGGCGACAGCGACATCCGTTCCCAGCAGGCTGTTGACCACGCTGAAGGATACAGGTGTTTCATCGCTCGGAGTCAGGGTGTAGTTCTGAACATTGGATTTGAGGATAACGGCATTGTCCGCCGGTATAACCTGACCACTCTGGGCAATCTTTGTGAGAAGCAGAT
>JAGCWE010000069.1 GCA_017962005.1 Paludibacteraceae bacterium
CCGGCTTTCGGCCTTCGGCCTTTCGTTCGATTCGCCTGAATATCAGCAATCCGCGCCACTTAGGCCGAAAGCCGAAAGCCGGATTTGCTTTTGCACAATACTTGCCAGCAACCCCGATAGGTGATAGCGAAACAGCCGTGCCTTGAAACACTTGGCAGTGTGTTTCGAGGAGTAAACACGGCGCGCGGGCAAGCGTTTATGCTTGCAGAGGCTCAGCTTGCGGACGACCTCCGCTGATTTAACCCGCCAGCAACTCCGATAGGGACCTGATAGGGTGCTGATAGGAACCTAATAGGGAGCTGATGAGAGGCGCTCCCGTCCCTAGGGGGATGCATGCTCTATGCAAGACAGTCGCAAGGCCGTCCCTAAAAGAGTCCCTATTTGTTTTTATCGCCGGCGGTTTTTTGCTCCCTACGTGCAGGTGCGGTGTCAGTTCGTCGATGATCAGCAGAAAGCCCACGCCGAGCAACTATTTTCTGTCGTTATATGCCAACAAGTTCGTTATCTCCATGCGTGTCTATCCTCGTCGGAACAAGTCCTTTAGTCGAATCTCCGGATGATGGTACTGGCGGTCTTTGCGCGTCGGGCGACCGTTGGTTTGCAGGGCTTGCTGCGGGCAGAAATGTACGCAACTGAGGCAAGCTGTGCAGTTGTCCCCAATCAGGGCTTTGCCGTCCTTGAGAATGATGTTCTCCTGCGGACAAACGCGAACGCAGGTGTTGCAACCGATGCACCGCTCGCTATCGACTTTAGGCCCGAGCATCCTGATCATGCCTTTTTCCAGCTTCGGCTGCCCCATTATCCATGCGAGCAGACTCCAACTACTGTAGTGAAGGATATGTTTCTTTGCCTGCAGTTCGCTGACGATCAGGTTCATGCGGGCGGGGACGCGGTCCAGTTTCTTCAACTGGTTGTTGGGGTTTCGTCCAAAAGCCAGAGCGCTGTTATCAGGCACGCGCACTTTGTGACTATAGGCCAGTTCCACGCCTTTCTCGCGCAACATCCGACGCAACGTCCAAACGCAGTTGCCGGCTTGACCGCCGCAGGTGATGACGGCAAACACATATGCTTTGGGACTCAGTTTCAGTCTGCCGACAAGCATACGCACGGCTGGAGGCAGGTTGAAGTCGTAGGTCGGGAAGACCAAACCAACACGTTTTTCTTGCGTGAGGTCTTGTGCTGCGGCATCGTAGAGTGACAGGAGGGGTTCGCCCATCCTTTCCGACAGTTGTCGCGCTATAACCAAGCTGTTGCCAGTTCCGGAAAAATACAGTATCATTTTCGCTCTTCGTTTTCGTTTCGCGGCGCAAAGTTAGTGAAAAGTTTTGATATGTGCAAGGATTTTGGCAAAAAAGGCTCAAAAAACGGGAAAAAAGAAAAAAAACAGGCAAAGAATTTGGTGGTTTCATAACTTTTTACTAATTTTGTGACCAAAATTCAACAAGCGTGAAGACAAAACGACAAATAATCCTGTTTTTTATGCCGCTGGCGATGCTGGTGGCGTCCTGCACCTTTACTTCATGTCAACCCGACGAACCATCCACGCTTTCCTTGACGCTGCTCCCAAGCAAACGGTAGATGGCGCGGGTAATGACCAAAGTGCCCGCGAGATCTTCGGCTCACATTACGACATCTATCAGAACATGCACGGCAACGACAACGTCCGCGAAGCTGCCCGTAAAGAGCAACTCCAATACTACGTTCGCCGCCACAACCTGCCTTTCCGCTACTATCAAGACTACGGCTGGCCTGCAGTGGAATTGTAGCAACGGGCCTTTCTACTTGGGGGCATTACCAAACGAGGGAATCTGCATGAGCGCCGAATAGAACTCCTCCGACTTCAGTTTTGATGCCGCAAGGACCCGTGTCTTGTAGGAATAAACGGTATTGATACTATAGTCCAAAATTTCCGCAATCACCTCGTTGTGGGTGACTCCGAGGCGGATGAGTGCGAAGATGCGGAGTTGGGCGTTGAGCAGTTCGTCTTTCTTCAGCGTGAACTGCTCTTCCGGACGCATGAGCGCGTTGAAATCCTCTACGAAAGTGGGGCAAATGCTCAGAAAAATCGTATCTATCTGGCGGTCAAGTACAGCTCGCTGCAAGTGTGCGTCAGCAGCTTTGGGAACAGAGAGCAATGCGCTCCATTGTCTGTTTGCCGCATACTGCTTGACATCCTGCTGGTATTGTTTGACCGCATTGATATACTTGGTCCGCGAGCTCAGAAGAGTGCCTAACAGTTGCTCTTTCAGTTTGTTGGCTTCCGTGAGGCTGGTGTTCATATGACTTATGGCCTCCCGAGCAGATGCAATGGCTTTGTTTTGACGAACCAACACCGCTATGCCGACAATTCCAATCAGAAGGAGTACAACCACTACAACCAGCAACGACAGCGTCACAAACTGTTGCCTCCGAATTCTGCCGAGCATCTTCTCCTCTATAATCGGCAGCGACTGCGCGACATCCACTTGCCTGTGACGTGCGTGATAACGCAGCGCATCCTGCATGGCAATGCGAATGTAGCGATCAGACAAGTCCGTCTCACCTGCCTCAAACAGCAGCTCCGCCACATTGCGCAAAGCCACGGTTTCGTAGGTAGAAGAACGAATATCACAAACAGCAGCCTCAATATAGTAATGCAGTGCGGCCTGTAGGTCTCCGGTAATGCGGTACAGATAAGCCAGGGTGCTTGCCGTGATGGCCTGATCATGTACGGAGGGTTGTGTGGCAGCTAATGAGGCCTTGCAACGGGCAATACTGCGGGGATAATTGCCTTCGCGCAGATCCATCACTGCCAAAGCATACCAATAATAAGCCGTGTCCCGCTCCGTGAGATATGTCTGCACGCGTCGGTTCATCGACAATCCCTCGGCATTATACCTCTCGCCTATCATCCCCCCGGCTTGATCAGCCATATCCCAGAGCAAACGGGCATAAAGAACGCAATAACGGAGCATTAAGTCCCGGGTTTGTTCAGCGGAAGAGCGCTCTTCCCATCCGTCCAGAATGTCTGAAGCTTCTTTGAACAGGCCTCCTGACAAATACACGAAAGCGCGGCACAAATCCACCTCCGGCATCTGCTCAGGAAGCGCCTCACGCTCCATATTCTCGACATAAATGAGGGCTGTATCATAGTTATAGCATCTATATTCCAAGTATAAACTTTTGTACACCTTAAACGGGTTAACAGATATAGCCGCTTCCTGGTACAAACTATCAATTCGTTCATGCTTGCACACGTCAATCTTGTCCCGCATAGCCAGATAGGCGTTCAGCGTGTCAAGTTCTCCTCTTTCGTTGATAACAAGCGCATTAGCCCTTGTTGAACAGGCGATTAACACCAGCAGCAATAGAAGTTGTCTTTTCATGATGTACAAAATTTTGTGCAAAGGTACAAAAATATTTTCATATGGCCAAATATAAATGAAATATTCTGAAAATTTTCTTGATTTTTTTGATATTATTTGTATATATCGGCAAAAAGCAGTACCTTTGCAGCACTTTTTAATAATTTATTATCATGAAGAAATTCGGAATAATCAGTTTTGTAAGCCTCTTACTGATAGCATGCAGTTCGTCTCCTGTTGTGACATCTCCCGACGGATCACTCTCCGTTCGATTGGAGCAAAGTGGAGACGGAGAAATCAGTTATAGCGTAGCCCGCGATGAGCAGACTATCATCAGTTCTTCCCCTCTCGGTTTCCTGACCCGGGAACAGCCGTTGCAAAGCGGATTTAAGGTTACAGGTACAAAAAAGGAAACATACTCCTCGGAATGGGAAACCGTTTGGGGCGAAGAACGTGTGATTGAAGACCGGCACAACTCGCTTTTGGTGTCTTTGGCACACGAAAGTGGTATCCTTATGGATATCGAGTTTCGGGTTTTCAATGACGGCTTTGCCTTCCGCTACATCTTCCCCGAGCAGGAGCAGAAGGAGTTGACCATCACCGATGAGTTAACGGCATATCGATTCGCCGGGTCTGCCGAAGCATGGTCCATCCCCTGGCAGACAGAGTACTACGAAGGCTTATGGTCGAAAAGAACGATTTCCGGAAACGGGCAACCTTCGACCCGCGACACCTTATGCTCGCCTATTACCCTTGAATTCGCGGATGGCAGTTATGGTTTTCTTCATGAAGCGGCATTGGCGGACTATCCCGCGCAAAATCTATATGTTCGCGAGGGCGCGTTACGCACATACTTAACGCCTTGGTTTAACAGCGAGGTCAAGGCCTATGTTACTACACCTTTCTCCACTCCCTGGCGCATGGTCATTCTGACAAAGACTCTTCGGGAACTCGTGGCTTCGCGTATCATGCTCAACATCAATGAGCCTTGCAAGATCGAAGACACTTCGTGGATACGCCCGATGAAATTCATGGGCATCTGGTGGGGCATGCATATCAAGACCATGACGTGGGAGCAAGGCCCGCATCATGGCGCAACCACTGAGAATATGGAGCGCTATCTCCATTTTGCCAAGGATCATGGCATTCAGGCCGTCCTTGCAGAAGGATGGAACTTAGGCTGGGAGGACTGGAAACACTTCGATTTTACCACTCCGTATGATGATTGGGATATGGATTATCTGAGCCGTCTGGCTGACAGTCTCGGCGTGCAAATAGTGGGTCATAACGAGACCGGTGGCAATGCGGCGGATTATGAGAAAGACCTGGACACCATCTATCGTTACCACACAGCTCATGGCATTCGGGCCATCAAGACCGGTTATGTGGCTCCTGTCATCCGAACCTTGGATGGCCTGCAATGGAATAAAGGACAGTCCGGTGTACGCCATTACCGCAAGGTCATCGAGACTGCGGCCAAATACCACATCATGATTGACAACCACGAGCCGGTCATGCCTACTGGATTGCAGCGCACTTATCCTAACCTCGTGAGTCAGGAAGGTGTCCGCGGACAGGAATGGAACGCGTGGTCGAACGATGGTGGCAGCCCGTGTGAACATGTGACCGTTCTGCCTTTCACCCGCATCATGGCCGGACCCGTTGATTATACCCCGGGCGTCTTCCGTTTCGAGAACCCCGTCATTCCGTCCACGAGGGTCCATTCGACTCTCATGAACCAACTCGGTCTTTTCGTCTGCTTCTATTCGCCGCTACAGATGGCGTGCGATTTGCCCGAACATTACCTGGAACATGCAGATGCGTTTGCGTTCTTTGAGCATGTGCCCTGCGATTGGGATAAATCGCTCCTCGTGGATGGTAAGATTGGCGACTACTGC